>NZ_JBFUBU010000037.1:0-86440 GCF_056405595.1 Polaromonas sp. P1_G1 | reverse complement strand
TAGCGAGACCCCGTCTGGACCGAGCACCGCAGGTTGCCCGCAGCGAAGCGCAGGGACGCAGCAACCAGGGTCGCCTTTTCTTTTGCTTACTTTTCTTTTGGCGAAGCAAAAGAAAAGTGAGTAGCCGCCGGGCTACCCCCGGCCAGCAAGCCCATGCAGAGAGCACAGAGGAGAGGGAGCGCGCAGTCGGCGCAAGACCCGGCACTCCACCCCAACCCCTGCCAAAATCCCCCAAATGCAATTCTTCAAAGACCTCAACCTCGCCGCCTTCACCGCAGGCTTTGTGGCCGTGCTGGTCGGCTTCACCAGCTCGGTGGCCATTGTTTTCCAGGCCGCGCTGGCCTTCAACGCCACGCCGGCCGAAATCGCGTCGTGGATGTGGGCGCTGGGGATCGGCATGGGGGTGTGCTCGGTGATCCCCTCGCTGTGGCTCAAAAAACCGGTAATGGTGGCCTGGTCCACGCCGGGCGCGGCGGTGCTGGCCACGGCCGGGCTGGCCGGTGGGTTCTCGATGGGGGAGGCGGTGGCCGCTTTCATGGTCAGCGCAGCGCTGATCACGCTGTTCGGCATCACCGGCTGGTTTGAAAAAGCCATGAACCGCATCCCTGTGGCGATTGCCTCGGCGCTGCTGGCCGGCGTGCTGGCGCGCTTCGGCATCCAGGCTTTCGCGGCGGCGCAAACGGCCTTGCCGCTGGTGCTGCTGATGCTGGCGATCTATTTGCTGGGCAAGCGCCTCTTGCCGCGCTATGCCGTGCTGCTGACGCTGGTGGGGGCGATTGTTTTTGTGGCCGCACGCGGGCAGCTGGCCTGGTCTGAAGTGGCTTTTTCTTTCGCGGTGCCGGTGTTCACCATGCCGACGTTCAGCTTCGCGGCCATCGTCAGCATGGCGATTCCGCTGTTTGTGGTGACCATGGCCTCGCAAAACCTGCCGGGCGTGGCGACCATTTACGCGGCGGGCTATGGACCGGACAGCGCCGGCGGCGGCATCCCCATCTCCAAAATCATCACGCTGAGCGGCCTGGCCACGCTGGTGCTGGCGCCCTTCGGCGCCTTCGCGCTCAACCTGGGCGCCATCACGGCCGCCATCTGCATGGGCAAGGAAGCGCATGAAGACCCGGCAAAGCGCTACACGGCGGCCGTCTCGTGCGGCGCGATCTACATCGTGATCGGCATCTTCGGCGCGGCCATCACCGGCCTGCTGACGGCTTTCCCCAAGGAGCTGGTGGTGGCCATCGCGGGGCTGGCGCTGCTGGGCAGCATAGGCAGCGGGCTGGCGGCGGCGGTGAAGGACGAATCGCACCGCGAAGCGGCGCTTATCACGTTTCTCGTCACCTTGTCCGGCGTGGTAATAGCCGGTGTGGGCTCGGCCTTTTGGGGTGTGGTGGCGGGCGCACTGGCGCTGTTTGTACAACAATACGGCCAGCAGCACCGTGAATCCCCGTCCGGGACGGCCCCAGCAGATACCCGAACCCCTTCCAAACCATGAACCTTCTTTTTGTCGCCGATCCGCTTGAGTCCTTCAAGATCTACAAGGACACCACCTTYGCSATGATGCGCGAGGCGCAAAAGCGCGGCCACCGCGTCAGCGCCTGCCTGCCGGCGGACATGAGCTGGCAGACCGGCGCGAAAGTCACGGCCCAGGTGCGCCACATCACGCTGACGGGTGATGCGGACACCTGGTTCACGGCGGACGCCGCGCGACCCGACGCGCGCGAAGCCATCGCGAGCTTTGACGCGGTGGTCATGCGCAAGGACCCGCCCTTTGACAGCGAGTACTTCTACAGCACGCATTTGCTGGAGCAGGCCGAGCGGGAAGGCGCCAAAGTCTTCAACAAGCCGCGCGCGCTGCGCGATCACCCGGAAAAGCTCGCCATCCTGGAATTCGCGCAATTCAGCGGACCGACGCTGGTCACGCGCAGTGCGGCCGACATCAAGCGTTTTCATGCCGAGCACAAGGACATCATCCTCAAGCCGCTGGACGGCATGGGCGGCATGGGCATCTTCCGTGTGAAGGAAGATGGATTGAACCTGGGCAGCATCACCGAGACGTTGAACCGTGACGGCGCACAAAGCGTGATGGTGCAGAAGTTTTTGCCTGAGATCGCCAAGGGCGACAAACGCGTGCTCGTCATCGGCGGCAAGCCCGTGCCCTTCAGCCTGGCGCGCATTCCCCAGGGCAGCGAGGTGCGCGGCAACCTGGCGGCCGGCGGCCTGGGCGTGGCGCAGCCGCTGTCAAAACGCGATTTTGAAATCGCCGAGGCGCTGGGCCCGGTGCTGGCCGCGCGCGGCCTGCTGCTGGCCGGCGTCGACGTGATCGGCGACTACGTGACCGAAATCAACGTCACCAGCCCGACCTGCTTCCAGGAAATCCATGACCAGGCCGGCTTTGACGTCGCGGCGATGTTCATGGATGCGCTGGAGGCTGCGCTGAAAGGCTGAGCGGCCTCGCAGCCTGCGCCTCGCCGGGATCGTCCTGCGCTTCGCGGCGCGCAGCCAGCACTCGCGAGCGCCGCTTGCGCCACCAGATCACGATGCCGGTCACCGACAGCATCACCACCACCATCCCCATCAGCGACATCATGATGCGGCCCGGCAGGCCCAGGATGCGCCCGCCGTGCAGCGGCAATTGGAGTTGCGCGAAGACGTCGGCCGCGGTGCCGTGCCAGGGCTGGTTGCTGCTGATCAGGCGGCCGTCTTCCGCGCTCAGGTAGAGATTGGACAGGTCCATGCCGTCGCTGTCGTCATGCGTGGCATGGTCGAAGAATGAGACGTTGTAAAAGCCGCCGCGCTGGTTGTAGAAGACGCCGCCCGGTGAGGTGGCCCAGCCGCGGCGTGTGGCTTCGGCCCGGGCGATGCCGACGATTTCAACGAAGCCGATCTTCGGCTCGATGCGCGCACCCAGCGGCGCCAGCGGCACCAGGGTGGACGGGCCGGGCGTGGTCTTGGACACCATGGACAGCAGCGGGAAAAATATCTCGCGGTTCAGGTTGATCGAGAACGAGGTGAAGGCCACCACGATGATCAGGCCCCACACCCACAAGCCGCCGGCGCGGTGCAGGTCGAAATTGAGCTTGTAGCCGCCGGCTTTCCAGCGCAGCAGCCAAGAGGGTTTCCAGCGCGACCACCAGCTTGCTGCATCGCGGTGCGGCACTGTTTCGGCACCCGCGCGCTTGCGCAAGCGGCGCGGCATGGTGAGGTAGAAACCGACAAAACTGTCGAGCAGCCAGACCAGCGCGATGCCGCCCATGATCCAGTGGCCGACGCGGTCGCTGCCCCACATCGCCGGCACATGCAGCGTGTAATGCAGCTTGCGTAAAAAAGGCATCAAGGTTTCGGGCTTGAACGACACCGCGTTGGAATCGCGCTTGCCGCGCACCTCGGCCGTGACCGGGTCGACAAACACCTGGTTGTAGCCGAGCTGGTAGGGCCGGCCGGTGGCCGGGTCCTTGCGCGGCTGCACGAAGTAGCCCGCGGCATGGCCTTCCTCGAAACCGAGCGGCAGGTAGGCCACCCGCGCGCGCGGATCGTGGGCTTCGACGGCGGCGGCCAGTTCGAAGGGGTCGCGGAAAGGGCCGCGCGCCTCGGTGTCGTAGAGCTTGCTGTTCAGCCAGCCGTCGATCTCGTGGTCCCACGAGATGACGGCGCCGGTCAAGCCCGAGACGATGAGGAACAGCGCGGTGGACAGCCCCATCCAGCGATGCAGGACAGCCCAGAGGGTTCGCATGGCGGCAGGCCTTTAGAAGTCGATGCTGCCGCTCACGACGAAGGTGCGCGGCGCGCCCATGACCAGGTAGTTGTCAGTGGGCGAGGCGCCGCCGGCCGAGGCCCAGTACGACTTGTTGAGCAGGTTGTCGACACGTGCGCGCAAGGTGAGTGCGCGGCCCTTGCCAATGTCCATCAGGTAACGCGCGCCCACGTCCAGGCGGGTCCAGGCGGGCAGTTCCTGGGTGTTGGCCGCATTGGCGTACTGCTTGCCGGTGTGGATCACGCGCGCATTGAGCGCCAGGCCGCGCACCCCGGTCACGTCCCATTCGGCGCCGAGGTTGAGCTGCTGGCGCGGCACGCCGATGGCGTCCTTGCCGTCAGTGGCGCCGGTGAGTGTCTTGCTTTGTTTGGCATCGAGCAGCGTCAGGCCGCCGAGCAGGCGCAGACCGCGCATGGGCTCACCGTAGATCGAAAACTCCAGGCCCTGATTGCGTTGTTCGCCGAAAGCGCCGTAAGTGGTGCCCACCACACCGTCGAGCGGTCGGTTGGTTTCAAACAGGGCCACGCTGCCGCCGAAGGTGCCGGCGTCGTATTTGGCGCCGATTTCTGTCTGCTTGGAATGGAAGGGCTTGAACACCGTGTTGGCATTTGTCACAGGTGTCACCACACCAGCGATGGTGACGGTGGCCGGGGCAATCTTGCCGGGCACCAGGCCTTCGATGTAGTTTCCGTAGAGCGACAAGTTGCTGTTGACCTTGAACACGATGCCGGCGACCGGCGTGGTGCGGCTGCTTTCGATGGGCGCGGCGGCGACGCCGGTGTTGTAGGCGAAGGTCTGCTGCTTGATGGTCTGGTTGCGGGCCCCCAGCGTGAGCAGCACGCTGTCTTTCGCGAACGAAAGCGTGTCGGCGATGGCCAGGCTGGAAGTCTCGGTCTTGGCCTGCAGCGCGGGGCTGGCCAGGTTGTTGCCGACAAAACCGGGGGCGGCGCTGTTGGCTACCGGGAAAGCCGAGGCGACGGGCGTGTAGATGTTGCTGGTCACACTGGCCGCGGAGAACGCGAAGGCGTTGTAGCGGTCGTTTTTATACGTCGCGGCGGAGGCGACCACCGTGTGGCCTATGCTGCCCGTGCTGAACTTTCCGCGCAAGCCGGCTTCCAGCGTGGTGATCTTGTCCTCGCGCGTGTTGCTGAAGCGCGTGGCGGTCGTGGCGCCCGCGGCGTTGGTGAGGGTCGGGTTGGCCAGGTCATTACCCTCCCAGCTGTTGCGCACGCCGCCGGCGACCCAGCCGGTGATGGCGCTGCTGAAATCCGCTTCGGCACGCACGGTGGCGAAGGTGTCGCGCTCCTTGGCAGAGGTCCAGGACTGGGCGAAATTGCTTTTGGCATCCGGCGCGGCGGGAATCGGCAGCAAGGCCGACGGCGTCACGTTCGGGCGGCCGGCGGTCAGCGTGTAGTCCTGGTGGCCGATGTCGGCCGAGATGCGCACATTGCTGCTGCGCCAGTCCAGGCCGACGCCTATGGCGGTGAGATTCATTTTTTCGTTGTCGACACCGGTGCCGCCGTCGCGCTTCACCGCGTTCAGGCGGATGCCGGTGGCCTGGTCGGGGCCGAATCGGCGCGCGATGTCGGTCGAGATGGAAGCCTGGCCGCCTGTCTGATAGTTCAGGCCGGCCCGTGTCAGCGGCTCGTTGGGGGCGCGCTTGGGCAGCAGGTTGATGCTGCCGCCTATGCCGCTGCCGCCGGGCGCCGCGCCGTTGAGGAAACTGTTGGCGCCGCGAAAGACTTCCACGCGCTCGAGGAATTCGGCCGCGATGTACTGCCGCGGCAGCATGCCGTAGAGGCCGTTGTAGGCCACATCATCGGAGTACACGGGGAAGCCGCGCACCATGTAGAGCTCCTGGAAGTTGCCGAAGCCGCGGGCCGTGCGCACCGACGGGTCGTTCAGCAGCACGTCGGCGACGCTTTTGGCCTGCTGGTCCTGGATCAGCTCGTTGGTGTAGCTGGTGCTGGAAAACGGCGTTTCCATGATGTCCTGGTTGCCCAGGATGCCGACGCGCCCGCCGCGCGCCACCTGGCCGCCGGCAAACGGTTTGGTCAAACCTTCGGCCGAAGCGTCGGCGCTGGCATTGACGGTCACGGTGGACAAGGTCGCGGTTGGCGTACCGGACTCCGGCGCCGGGGCGGGGGCGGTTTGCGCATGGACTAGCGGCAGCCAGAGGGCCAGGGTAGCGGCGGTTGCGATGGGTGTCAGGAGAAAACGCGATGAGGGCATGTTTGGGCTGAAGGTGTTTTAAATGAGAATGATTATTATTACCTTGATCACCGGAATCCTCTTGCCCACCGCCTCCTTGTGTCATTTCTTCGATGAATTTCGTTGCGGTGCCACCACGGTATGTACACACATCATTCGCCGCGCACGCCTGCCGGCCGGGGCTCAGCCCGGCACAAGCCCGCAAGGCCATGCTGCGCGAGATGGGCGGCCAGCCGACCGCCGTACCACCGGAAGGGCGGCGACTTTGACAGCATTTATGTAGTGACCGTGCGGCGCAGCGAGGGCAGGCCGTGGCCAGCTTCCGCCATGAACAGCAGCAGCTCAACGGGCAGGCCGCTGCTTGCCCCCAGCCGTGAAGCTAGGCCGCGGCCAGCGCGCCGTCCTCAAACACCTTGAGCTCGCCCGGCGCGAACGCCGTCCAGGTTTCGTTGGTGGTCAGCGGCGCCGTGACCACCACGGCCACCTTGTCGGTGGGACGCGTGTGTTCGGCGAAGTTCACGCTCACGTCTTCATCGCTCAGCGTGGCATGCGCGAAGGGGTGCCGGCGTTCCACGTAATAAAGATTCGTGGAGGCATGCGCCCACAGCGCCTGGCCGTTGCTCAGCAGGAAGTTGAAGGTGCCATGGCCGGCGATCTGCGCCGCGAGTTCGCGCAGCGTGATGCTGAGTTCCTTCACGCTGGGCACACCCGCATGCGATTTGGCCATCTCCTGCATGATCCAGCAAAAGGCGCGCTCGCTGTCGGTGGTGCCGACGGGCCGGAAGCTGCCGTGCAGGCGCGGCGCAAAGTCCTTGAGGTCGCCGTTGTGCGCGAACACCCAGTAGCGGCCCCAGAGCTCACGCACAAAGGGATGGCAGTTCTCCAGCGCCACGCGGCCCTGCGTGGCCTTGCGGATGTGCGAGATCACGTTGCGGCTTTTGATGGGGTAGCGGCTGATCAGCTCGGCCACCGGCGAACTGCAGGCCGGCTGGTGGTCGACAAAGTGGCGCAGGCCCTTGTCGCTGGCGCCGGCCACGCTGTCGTCACCTTCAAAAAAAGCGATGCCCCAGCCGTCGGCATGGTGGTCGGTGTGGCCGCCGCGCTGCGCGAAACCGCGAAAGCTGAAGGTCACATCGGTGGGCGCGTTGCAGTTCATGCCCAGGAGTTGGCACATGGTCAGCCTGCTTTCTGTTCGTCGTTGGAGATGGCGGCCACGGGCACGCGAAGCTGCCAGGCCGCCACCATGGCCAGCAGGCACAGCGCCGCCAGCATCAGGAATGCCTCGTTGAAAGCCGCCAGCCGCGCCGGGCTGCTGGTGCTGTTGGCCAGGGAATCACCATGCACGGCGAGCCGCCACTCGAGCACGATGCCGCACAGGCTCACGCCGATCGCGCCGCCCAGCATGCGCAAGAAGTTGATGGCGCTGGCGCCCTGCGACAGCAAATGCTCATGCAAGGGCCGCAGCGAGCCCAGGTTCAGCGAAGGCAGGATAAAACCCAGGCCGATGCGGCCCAACGTGGCCCAGGCCACCAGCATCCACAGGCCCGAGGCCAGGCTCACCGTGAGCATCAGCGCGAACGAGGCCGCCAGCAGCGCCAGCCCCGTGCTGACGAGCAGCCAGGTCGGGTGTTTGTCGGCCAGGCGCCCCACGCCGGCGATGGTCGCGGCCAGCACCAGGCCGGCGGGCAGCAGGATGGTGCCGACATGCGAGGCTGACAAATTCAAACCCAGTTGCAGATAGACCGGCAACAGGTAGGTCGAGCCGAACAAGGCCGTGCCATAGATGAAGGCCACGATGCTGCCCATGGCAAACGGCCGGTAGCCGAAGAGCGCCAGGTTCATCAGCGGCGCACCGCCCGTGGCGGCCAGGCGGCGCTGCCACCAGATAAACGCCGCGAGCGCGGCAACCGCCCCACCGAGCAGTACAAAAGCTTGCGCGCCGCCACCTGCACCGTGCAACTCGACCATGCCGTTGAGCAGGCACAGCGTGCCCAACGCGCCCAGCAACAGGCCGCGCCAGTCGATCATGGCCGTGTTGCGGTTCGCCGCCACGCCGCCCGGTGCGGTGTCGGGCACGTAGCGGTAGGCCATCCACAGCGACACCAGGCACAGCGGGATCACCATGAAAAAAATCGAGCGCCAGCCGAACAGGTCGACCAGCAGGCCGCCTATGCTGGGCCCCACGGCGGGCGCCAGCACCACGCCCATGCCGAAGAGGCCGCTGGCGCGGCCCTGCTCATGCGGCCCGAAGGCCCGCATGATGATGATGGCGGGAATCGGCTGCACCACGCCGGCCGCCAGTCCCTCGGCCACGCGCGCGCCCAGCACCAGGCTGAAATGGTTGGCCAGGCCGCCGACGATGCCGCCGGCCATCAGCAGCAGCATGGTGCCCGCATAGGTGCGGCGGTAGCCGTAGCGCGCCAGCAGCCAGGGCGTGGTCAGCATGGAGACCGTCATGGCCACCATGAAGCCCGAACTGACCCATTGCGCGCGCTCCTGCCCCAACGTGAAGTGGTGGCTCATGTCGGGGATCGCCACGTTGACGATGGTCGACGACATGATGGAGGCCATCGTGCCTATCATGACCGACAGCAGCAGCAGCCAGCGATAGCGCGGGCCGTGCCGCGCCTGCAGGCCGGCGAGGGAAGCGGACACGAGCGGGCCCGGGCTCAGTCCCTGGGCTCGGACCAGAGCTTGCCGCCGGTGGCCCAGTTCTCGCGCTTGATGTCGGTGATCAGGATGTCCACCGAGTCGGGCTGGCCGCCCAGGATTTCAACGCTGACGCGGGTGATGGCCTCGACGAGTTTTTTCTTCTGCTCGATGGTCCGGCCTTCCATCATTTCGACGTGGTACGTGGGCATGGTTTCCTCTGGATGAAACGCTTGCGGCGGGATTGCCGCGGGGCGCGTGGATACCCGATGATAAAAGCAAGCGTAAAAGCAGGCGGCCGCCGCTGGCTTGTCGGCCTGCGCTGACAGGCTCACGGGGATTGCCGCCGCAGGGCCGCGCGGCAAACCGTGGGACACTGGTCTTCCTCTGGGCGTCCCGCACCCATGCCTGCGGGTTTCATCCGGGCCACACTTGTTTCTCACCACCTCCGCCCCTTCCACCGAGCCTCCTCTTCCCCTGCTGGCGGGCCGCAACTACCGCTGCCAGTGCGGGCAGCCGGTCTTCTTTCGCAACAGCAAGTGCCTGGCCTGCAACACGCCGCTGGGCTACGACTGCGAGCGCGGCCTGCTGCTGCCGCTGATGCCGGGGCCGCGCGAAGGGACCTGGCGCGAGTGGCAGGCGGGTGCCGCGCCGGCCGCGCCGCCGCCCGACGACACACAGCCGCCCCGGCTCGAGGCGATTCCCGGCCAGGAGTCCGCGCCAGGCGCCACCACGACCGCGGTGGCGCCATCCGCCGAAGCTGATACCCCCCAAACCACCGAAGAAGACACGGAAGACGGCGAGCCGACCTACAAACGCTGCCTCAACCTCTCCACCCCTTCCTCCTGCAACTGGCTGGTGGACGAGCACGACCCCGCCGACATGTGCCGGGCTTGCCGGCTGAACCGCACGATTCCCGACCTGACCAATCCGGAGCAACCCGACAACGGTTACCTCTGGGGACGCATAGAGCTGGCGAAGCGGCGGCTGGTGTCCTCGCTGATCCTGCTCGGGCTGCCGGTCGCGTCGCGCATGAGCGAGGATCCGGAACGCGGCCTGATGTTCGACTTCCTGCGTTCGCCGGTCAACGGCCCGCACATCATGACCGGGCACAACACCGGCCTGATCACGCTCAACATCGATGAAGCCGACGATGCCAAGCGCGAGGCGGTGCGCAAGGCCATGCGCGAGCCCTACCGCACCCTGCTCGGGCATTTCCGCCATGAAGTGGGCCACTACTACTGGGACCGCCTGGTGGCCGGTACGCCCTGGCTGGAGGGCTTTCACCAGCTCTTCGGCGACGAAACGCTGGACTACAAGGCCAGCCTGCAGCGCAACTACGACGAAGGCCCGCCCGCGGACTGGCCGCTGCATTTCGTGAGCGCCTACGCCAGCACCCATCCGTGGGAGGACTGGGCCGAGTGCTGGGCGCACTACCTGCACATGCGCGACACGATCGACACCGCGCTGAGCTTCGGCCTGAGCGTGGACCGCTTCGACCTGGAGTTCACCCCCTTCACGCTGGACGCGCTCTACCAGCCCGAACACCCCGACGCCGAGCAGTTCCTGGGCTTCATCAACCACTGGACCCGTTTGACCACCATGCTCAACGAGATGTCGCGCAGCATGGGCCAGCCCGACTTCTATCCTTTTGTCCTGCCGGCCGAAGCCGTCGGCAAGCTGCACTTCATCCACCTGTTGGTGAGTTCGGGCAGCTGGCGCGAGCAGGCACCGGAAGCGGTACAGACGCAGGAACAGGGGCAGGAACAAACACAGGGGGCGCCGCAGGCGCAGCCGCTTTCCTGACCGCAAAGAAGCACGGGGTCAACCGGCCGTGTGCGCTACAGTGGCAGCGCCATGCCGCGCCGCCCCAAAAGCCACCACTACAGCGTCTATGTGATCGAGCTAGCGCCCGAGGTCTGGGACGTGGCACGCTTTCGCCGCGCCAACCCGGACTACCAGTTGGGCAAGCCCTTTGTCTATGTCGGCATGACCGGGCTGGACCCGGACGTACGCTTTGACAAGCACAAGGCCGGCATCCAGTCCAACCGCTTCGCCCGCGATTTCGGTGTGCGCCTGCTGCCCCGCCTTTATGAGATGTACAACCCCATGCCTTACGACGCGGCGCGCGACATGGAGGTTGAGCTGGGCATAGGCCTGCGCGAAGCGGGCTACGGGGTGTGGCAGGCCTGATCGCAGCGCTGCCGGGGACGACTACTTGCGCAAGGTCGCCGAGAGCGTGATTTCCGGTACGCTGGCCAGCGCCTTCGACAGCGGGCAGGCCTTCTTGGCGCCCTCGGCAATTTCCTGGAATTTCGCCTCGTCGATATTCGGGATGGCCGCCTCCAGCGTCAGCGCGATGCGGTCGATCAGGAAACCATCCCCCTGCGGCACCAGCCGGACCTGGGCGCGGGTGTCGACCGAACTGGTGGCAAAACCGGCCTTGTCGCAGGCAAAGGAAAACGCCATGGTGAAACAGGCCGCATGGGCCGCGCCCAGCAACTCTTCCGGGTTGGTGCCGCTGCGGTCGTCTTCAAAACGGCTGCCGAAGCCGTAGGGATAGCTCTTGAGCGCACCGGTGTCGGTGCTGATGCGGCCCTGGCCTTTTTTGCCGGCGCCTTCCCAGTGAACGGAAGCGGTTTTTTCAATCATGGCAGCCCCTTGAAGATGAAAGATGAAAGCGAATTCATCAATGTGCTCGCCGGCCGCGCATTGGGGCGTCAGACAGCGCCGCGTGCGGCACGCGGGGCGCTTCCTACAGCACCGGGGGTTTACGCGGTTTCCGGCTCGGCCTGGCTGGCCGGCACCGTCTGGGACGCGACTTCCGAAGCGACCGCGTCCAGCGCCTGCGCCACCACGCCCTGGTTGTCGACCGGCCTGAGCAGGCGCTCCCGGAGCAGGCGTTCGCAGCTGCGCTTGGTCATGGAATGCGGCTGGCCGCCGTGGCTCACGAACATGAACAGCGTGCCCCGGGTGCTGGCCCAGATCAGCTGCGCGCGCAGCCAGCGGCGACGCGAGTACAGGTCGACCCAATGGCCGGCCCGCAGGCCCGCCAGCAGGCGCTCGGCATCGCTCTGGGCCAGGGCCGGCGCGGCATTGGCGGAAGCCTCCTGCTCGGCGAGGAGTTCGGCATGGGAAGAATCGACCTCTTCCTCGACGGGCTGCGCGGCCTGCACCGCAGCGGCAGCGGGTTGTTCGTGTTCTTCTTCCAGCGGCATGAGCTCGCCGGGCACTGTCGGCAGCGTGTCTTCAAAGCCCGCCGCATCGAGTTCGTCGCGCGCCAGCCAGGGATGGGCGGCGGCCTTGGCGCGGCGCTGCTCCGGGGTGGCCGGGAGTTCTTCGGGTTCCAGCGGCATGGACCCGGAGTCCAGCGGCGCCACGCCCGACTCTTCGGCATCGCGCTGGCTTTTCAGGCGGCGCAGCTTGAGCACCGGCCTGTGCAGCTTCATCAGGCCTTCAAAAAACGGCTCGCTCTCGCGCGGGTCCTGCCCCAGCAGGTCCAGCCCTTCGTGCAGCTTCGCCAGCAGGCTGGGAATCATCTCGATCAGCTTGGCGGGGCGCTTGAGGGTGACCTCGCGCTTGACGCTCCAGAGCAGGTCGGGCACCACCGAGCCGAAGCCCATGGGGTCGATCTGGTTGCGCGTGTCGGCGAGCTTGGCATGCGCCATGGCCAGCGCCCAGGGGCCGAACAGGAAATCGAGCACCAGGCCCGGCACCTTGTCCAGGTCCGAGCGCGTGCTCAGTTCAAAGGCGATCTGGTCGGCCTGGGTCTGCCGCTCTTCGGCAAAACGCAGGGCCTGCAGCACGTTGTTGCGGTTTTCCGCCTCGAGCTGGTCCTGTTCGTCCCAGCCGTATTCCAGCGCGGCCAGCGCCATGCCGAAGGGCTGGGCATCTTCGATCGTCAGGCTGTTCAGTTCGTTGAAGGCACGCGTGACCGGCGCGAAGAAGGCCAGGAACTCTGGGCTGAATTCGTCGTTGTACTTGAAGCTGCGCTGGGCCACCCGCTCCATGACGCGGCGCCCGGCATGGCCTTCGTCGCTAAAGAATCGCGGATCCACCATGGCCAGGCGCAGCAGCGAAGGCTCCAGCGCCACGATAGCCTCGCGCACCGGCACCAGGAGGCGCGGGTCCTGCGCCACCTGGTTGACCAGTTTGCGCACCACCTCCAGGCCCAGCACCTGGCCGACCTGGCGGGCTTCTTTCTTGAGCTGGGTGCGCACAATGGCGCGTTCCCGCGGCTTGGCATACGAACCCCAGACCTGCGAGCTGAGCTGGCTGCGCTCGTCGACCAAACGCTGCGGGCGATCAACGGCCGGCATGTCCTCATAGTCGGACAGGTAGCCGGGGCGTGACTCGGCCAGCGGCGCGGAACCGGAGTCGGGCGCGGCGTGAAGGGCGGCCAGTTCTTCTTCAACGGTCTCGTAATAGGAAGGCGTCAGGCCGTGGTGGGCGTTGCTGCCGCCGTGGAACAGGAAGTCCTGGAACAGCTCGTCGCGTATTTCGTAGTTGGACAGGTCGGCGTATTGCGGCGCCGGCTTGCCGCCACCCTCACCGAAGCCGCCTTCAGCGCCACCACCGGCACCTTCGCCGTTTCCGCCGCCCCCGGCACCGCCGCCGGATCCGGAAGCCGCCGCGCTCGAACCGTTTCCGCCCTGGCCACGCCCACGGCCCACGCTGGCCGGCGTCTGCAGCACGCGGTAGGTCGCACCCTGCACGTTGGCGAGTTCAAGCTGGTTGACCAGCCGCTCATAGAGCCGCTTGAGCTCACGCCCCAGCGGGTCGGCCATGTATTTGAGCCACAGCGAGACCACCGCCGGCTCGGCTTTGCTCGCCACCGCCATCTCACGCAGGGTCTGTGCGAAAACTTCGGGGCGCAGCGGGTTGAGTTCGGGCCGCACGTTGGGCAGGCCCTGCACCGTGCTGATCAGCTTGTTGAGTTCGGCCAGAACGTGGTCGACGGCCGGCAGCACCAGCTGGAGCAGCCGTGAAGACTCGATCGCCTTCGACACGTCCCGGTCGTCGACGAGCGAGAAGCTGGCGTGCGTCAGGCTTGCGAAAGCGCTGGAGGAGGCCGCGGCCGGCTGTTCCCCGGAAGAGGATTCGGGGGCCCGGGCCGCCTGCGCCGCGGCGACCGCATTGGCCTTGAAATGGACCATCAGGTCGGCCGGGTACTGCTGGGCCCAGGCGGGCTTGTTTTTCAGCAGCTCGCGCCAGGCCGTGGCCAGTTCGTCGCGTTCGGCCACTTTCATGCTCTGCGTCTCGGCCACCTGCAGGCCCGCCACCGCATCTTCCATGCACTTTTCCAAAGCCGGCCGCGCCGCTGTGGCTGCCGACTGGAGACAGGATTGAAGAACGTCAGGTTGCGAAGCCATCTGGAGCCAGGATTTCCGGAAATATGAAGTGAAAGCGCTCAGCCAGCCAGCTTGCAACCATACGTGCCGGGGGCCAGAGAGATGTCTAGCGTAAAGGCCAACCGTGTTTTCATTGGGACGCTTGCAAAGTGTTTCACTTGGTTTCGCCTGCACACATATGATTCCTGCGGCGCTCTTCCCTCAACGCAGCGCAAGCTGCCGCTTAAATCCCCCGAATGAACGTTTGGAGGAGGGATTTTTGTAAGATCGGCGCTTCTTTGTAAAGGTCGGTTTGGCGCAACACTTTCAGCGCCCGGACGGCCATCCACTTCCCCGGAGCGAGTTTTGGCGTCACTTGGGCCTGTTTCTCTGGGTTTTCGGCCTCAATGGCTGCTGGCCGGTGCGCTGTGGCTCAGTTCCGGCGCCTGGTCCCACACCGTCCTGGAAAACACAGCCCTGCTGGGCATGAGCCAGCAACAGGTCGCGGCAGCCCTCGCGGATGCGCAGCCCGTCAGGTCGGCGCGACGCCTGCCATCGGGCGCGCTGGGTTCGCTGCGCGTGCCCGACGCGCTGTGCGAAGACGCGCATTTCGAGCAGACCCTGTTTTTTGCGCACGAGAAGCTCGCGCGGATGGACCTCGTGCTCCTCAATCCAGTCTCCGGCCCCGGCGCCGAAGAAGCGCTGGGCCGGACACAGACAGCCTTGCTGCAATCGCTGCGCGCGAAGCTGGGCCCGGAACTCGCGGCCTTCGGCGCCGCGCCTGGCGCGCTACCCGACACCGCGTCGTGGGCCGGCGCGGACGCCGACGTGATGCTGTTCCGCTCGGGCCGGCCGGGACATCCCAGCCTGCACCTCGTGATCAGGCAGCGGCAGTTGGTGGACGCCGGCGAGCTTTAGGCTTCCGTCAGGCCGTCCCGGCCTTCACCTTCAAACGCCAGGCATGCAGCAGCGGCTCGGTGTAGCCGCTGGGCTGCTCCAATCCCTTGAAGACCAGGTCGCAGGCCGCCTTGTAGGCCGCCGAGGTTTCAAAGTTGCCGGCCATGGGCTTGTACAAAGGGTCGCCGGCGTTCTGTTTGTCGACCACGGCGGCCATGCGCTCGAAGGTTTCCTTGACCTGCGCTTTTGTCACCACGCCATGCAGCAGCCAGTTGGCCATGTGCTGGCTCGWAATGCGCAGCGTGGCGCGGTCCTCCATCAGGCCGACGTTGTGGATGTCGGGCACCTTGGAGCAGCCCACGCCCTGGTCAATCCAGCGCACCACGTAACCCAGGATGCCCTGGGCGTTGTTGTCGAGTTCCTGCTGTTTCGCCTCCAGGCTCCAGGCCGGCGTGCGCGTCACGGGGATTTGCAGCAGGCCGTTGAGCAGGGCGTTGCGCTCCTTGTTCGCGTTGGTCTTYTCGAGCTCTTTCTGCACCTTGCTGACCTTGACCTGGTGGTAGTGCAGCGCGTGCAGCGTGGCGCCGGTGGGGCTGGGCACCCAGGCGGTGTTGGCGCCGGCCTTGGGGTGGGCGATCTTCTGCTCCATCATGGCCTTCATGAGGTCRGGCATGGCCCACATGCCCTTGCCGATCTGCGCCTTGCCGCGCAGGCCGCAGGACAGGCCTACCAGCACGTTGTTCTTTTCATAGGCCGCGATCCAGGCGCTGGCCTTCATGTCGCCCTTGCGGATCATGGGGCCGGCATGCATGGCGGTGTGCATCTCGTCGCCGGTGCGGTCCAGGAAGCCTGTGTTGATGAAGGCCACGCGGCTGGAAGCGGCGGCGATGCAGGCCTTGAGGTTGACGCTGGTGCGGCGTTCCTCGTCCATGATGCCGAGCTTGACGGTGCTGTCCGGCAGGCCCAGCATTTTTTCGACGCGGCTGAAGAGTTCGGCGGCAAACGCCACCTCAGCCGGGCCGTGCATCTTGGGCTTGACGATGTAGACCGAGCCCTTGCGCGAGTTCTTGATGCCGGGCTTGCCTTTGCGCTTGAGGTCGTGGATGGCGATCGTGGTCGTGACCACGGCGTCCAGGATGCCTTCGGGGATTTCACGCGTGGAACCGTCCGCCGCCGTGTACAGCACCGCCGGGTTGGTCATCAGGTGGCCGACGTTGCGCACGAACATCAGCGAGCGGCCGTGCAGCGTCACGGGCAGGCCCTTGGGCGAGGTGTACTCGCGGTCCGGGTTCAGGCCGCGGGTGAAGGTCTTGCCGTCCTTGCTCACGCTTTCGGTCAGCGTGCCCTGCAAGATGCCCAGCCAGTTGCGGTAGGCCAGCACCTTGTCCTGGGCGTCGACCACGGCCACCGAGTCTTCCAGGTCCAGGATGGTCGACAGCGCCGCTTCGACGACCAGGTCGCTCACGCCGGCCGCGTCGGTTTTGCCGATGGGCGTGTCACGGTCGATACGGATGTCCAGGTGCAGGCCGTTGTGCYGCAGCAGCACCGATGAGGGCTCGGAGGCCTTGCCCTGGTAGCCGATGAACTGGGCGGCGTCTTCCAGCGTGGTGGTCACCGCGCCCTTCTTCCCGCCCTTGAGCGTGACGAACAGTTTGCCGCCCTTGACGGCGTAGCCGGTCGAGTCGATGTGCGAACCCTTTTTGAGCGGCGCGGTGCGGTCCAGCACGTAGCGCGCGTATTCAATCACCTTGGCGCCGCGCACCGGGTTGTAGCCCTTGCCTTTTTCGGCGCCATCGGTTTCCGCGATCACATCGGTGCCGTAGAGCGCGTCATACAGGCTGCCCCAGCGCGCGTTGGCGGCGTTCAGCGCGTAGCGCGCGTTCAGGATGGGCACCACAAGCTGCGGGCCGGCCTGCAGCGCCAGTTCATCGTCCACCCTGGCCGTGGTGATGCCGACCTTTTTGGGCTGCGGCACCAGGTAGCCGATGCTTTCAAGAAAAGCGCGGTAGGCCGGCATGTCGGCGATAGGGCCGGGCTTGGCCTTGTGCCAGTTATCCATTTCAGTTTGCAGGCGGTCGCGCTCGGCCAGCAGGGCGATGTTTTTCGGCGCCAGGTCGGCCACGACGGCGTCAAAGCCTTTCCAGAAGGCGCTGCTGGCAACCCCGGTGCCTGGCAGCACCTGGTCTTCGATGAAACGGTAGAGCTCCGTCGCCACCTGGAGGCGATAGCTGGCGGTGCGCGCGGTATTGGAGGCGGTGCTGGTGCTCATGTGATGTCCCTTTTTTCGTAAAACCAGAATAAAACGTCAAATCAAGTCAATGAAAAGGCAGCGCGAGCACATCGCGCAGGCTGCTGCCGGTGTAGACGGGCTGCGTGCCCAGCTCTTCAAACGGCAGCTGGTAGCGGTTGACCCACAGCGTCTGGTAGCCGTACCAGGTGGCCGCCAGCGCGTCCCAGCCGTTGCAGCTCACAAAGGCGATCTGCCTGGCCTCCAGCCCGGTAGCCTCGAGCCCCAGCGCATAGGCCTCAGGAGCGGTCTTGTATTTGCGGATGGCGTCCACGCTGATCACGTGGTCCAGCAGGCCTTCAAGCCCGGCCGAGCGGACGGCCACGCCCAGCATGGCCGGGTCGCCGTTGGACAAAATGCCGGTGGCCACGCCGCGCGCCTTCAGCGCCTGCAGCACCTCGCGGTTTTCCGGAAAGGCCGACAGGTGGCGGTACTGGTTCATGAGCTGGTCCTCCTGGCCCGGACCCAAGTCCAGCCCCAGCCGCTTGCACGCATAACGCAGGCCGGCGCGCGTGAGGTCCCAGAACGGCTGGTAGTGCGCCCCGCCATTGCTGGTGGTCACCAGGCGGGTGTATTCAATCTGTTTGTCGCGCCACAGCAGGCCCAGCGCCTGGCCTTTTCCCGGGAACAGTTGCTCGGCCAGCAAGCCCACGCTGTAGACGTCGAACAGCGTGCCGTAGGCGTCGAAGAGTACGGCGCGCAAAGGAGCCGGGGAGCCAGGGCGCATTTTTTCCATGGCCTCTACTTTATTTGATACAGCCCCGCCGATTAATGGACGCGAAATTGTTTTATTAATGACTTAAATGCATGGAATAAAAATGGCAATGCTTCCGAACGGGGGCTGACACGCTCAAAGTCCAGGCTAAAGCAGGAGACAAGACAGGCGGCATGCGGATGGCACAGCTCTTGCATCTCATCTTGTACACAAGTATGGATGCCTTCAAGTGGTGCACACCTCCTCAACATTGAATCCTTCCACGGAGCCCATTGCGCCTGCGCCGGCAACGCCCCCTGCGGGCGCGGACAGCGCGCTCGCGCCGCAAGCCTGGATCACCAAAACGCCGTCTTTCCTCCCCGGAAACAGCGGCGCACTCGCCGGCCTGTCCTTCGCGGCCAAAGACAACATCGACGTCTCGGGCGTGCCCACCACAGCCGCCTGCCCCGCCTTTGCCTATACCCCCAAGGCACACGCCGCCGTGGTGCAAAAGCTGCTCGATGCGGGTGCGCAGTTGCTGGGCAAAACCAACCTCGACCAGTTCGCCTGCGGCCTCAACGGCACACGCTCCCCCTATGGCGCCGTTCCCAACGCGATCAACCCGGCCTATATATCAGGCGGGTCGAGTTCCGGCTCCGCCTATGTGGTGGCGACCGGCCAGGCGGACTTCGCGCTGGGCACCGACACGGCGGGCTCCGGGCGCGTGCCGGCGGGCCTGAACAACATCGTGGGCCTGAAACCCTCCAAGGGCCTGGTCAGCGCGCGCGGCGTGGTGCCGGCCGCGCAGAGCGTGGACTGCGTCTCCATCTTCGCGCGCACCGTGGCCACGGCCGCCCGCGTGCTCGAAGCGGCCATGGGTTACGACCCGCTGGATCCCTACTCGCGCGTGCTGGCGATGGCCGACACTGCCTTGCCCGCAGGCTTTCGTTTCGGTGTGCCTTCAACACTGAGCTTCTGCGGCGACGCACTGGCCGAGCAGGCTTTTGGCGAAGCCGTCACCCGCATGCAAGCCCTGGGCGGCGTGCCGGTGCCCATCAATTTCGCGCCGCTGGCCGAGGCGGCCGCGCTGCTCTATGAAAGCGCGCTGGTGGCCGAACGCTACACCGCCGTGCGCGACTTTTTCGATGCGCATGAAGACGCGGTGATCGAGCCGGTGCGCGGCATCATTGCCGCGGGCAAACAGTACAGCGCCGCCGACCTCTACACGGCCCAGACAAAATTGCGCGCGCTGGGCCAGCAGGCGGCCGCGATGTGGCAAGACATTGACGTGCTGCTGCTGCCGACCGCGCCCACGCACTACACGCTTGAGGCCATGCAGCAAGATCCCGTCACGCTGAACCGCCACCTAGGCACCTACACCAACTTCGTCAATCTGCTGGACTACGCGGCGCTCTCCGTGCCCAGCAGCCTGCGGCCCGACGGCCTGCCTTTCGGCATCACGCTGGTGGGACTGGCGGGCAGCGACTGGCAACTAGCCGAACTCGGCCAGCGCTACCACCACGCCACCGGCTTGCCGCAAGGCGCACTGAATGAAGCGCTGCCTGCACCCGTGGCCCTGCCGGGGATTCAAGCGCCCGCAACGGTGAGGCTGGCCGTCGTGGGCGCACACCTGTCGGGCATGCCGCTGAACAATCAATTGACCTCGCGCGGAGCCACCTTGATCGGCCCGGCGCGCACCGCGCCCGATTACCGCTTCTACGCCCTGCCCGGCACGGTGCCGCCCAAACCGGGGCTGCTGCGCGTGGCGGCCGGGGAAGGCGCGGGCATCGCCCTGGAAATATGGGAGATGCCGGTGCAGCACTACGGCTCGTTCGTCGCGCTGATTCCCGCGCCGCTGGGCATAGGCACGCTGGCGCTCGAAGGCGGCGGCAGCGTCCAGGGCTTTGTCTGCGAGGCGCACGCCTTGCAAGGCGCCGAGGACATCACACAGCTGGGTGGCTGGCGCGCTTATCTCGCATCACTGAAAACAAGCGCACCCGCCTGAACTTTTCACTCACTTCCATCCACCGCTTATCCATCACCTGCAGGAGCATTCCATGAAGCCCGTTCCCACACCGTCATCCGCCACCTCCGGCCCGGCACGCCGCGCGCTGATCAAGGCCACGGCCGCCGGCGCGGCGCTGGGAATGCTGGGCATGCCCGCCATCCTGCGCGCGCAGGGCGGACCCAAAATCCGCATTGGCTACTGGCCCATCGCGGCCGGTTTGCCGTTTTACTCGGCCATCGAGCTGGGCTACTTCAAGGAGGCCGGCCTGGACGTGGAGCCGCTGAAGTTCGCCGGCGCGCAGCAGGTGATGGAGGCGGTGCTCTCGGGCCGCGCCGACGGCACCGCCAACGGCACCGGTTCGGCCAACATCGCCATCGGCGAGATCGCCCAGCCCGGCACCTTCAAGATCTTCTGCTCCAACCCCAGCAACGTGAAGAACGTTCTCGACGAGGTCATCGTGCCTGCTACCAGCCCCGCCAAGGTGATGGCCGACCTCAAGGGCAAGCGCGTCGGCTCCGGCCCCGGCATCCAGAACGTGACGCTGGCCAAGACCGTGCTGGAGCGCGGCGGCGCCACCGGCGCGACCGTGGTCGAGCTGCCCATAGGCCAGCATGTGGCCGCGCTCGCCGCAGGCCAGATCGACGGCGCCTACACACTGGAGCCCACCGGCACCATAGGCCGCATGAACGGCACCACCCGCGTGCTTGAAGCCGGCGTGATCGCGCGCTACGTGCTGGGCGACCCGATGGCGCCGTGGTTCGGCGGTTCGGCCTCGCTGTCCTCGGATTTCATCAAGAAGAACCCCGATGCCGCGAAGAAATTCGTCGCCGCCTACGGCAAAGGCGTGGCCTATGTCCGAAGCAAGTCGGTTGAGGCGCGCCAGTACCTCAAGGGCTATACCGCGATTGAAGGCCCGCTGACCGGCGAAGTGCCGCTGGCCGCCTACACCATGTACAACGAGTTCACGCCGGCCGACGTGGCGCACTTCCAGAAGTTCTTCGACCTGTTCTCCGAAAAAGGCATCTTCAGCTCGCGCCTGATCGTGGACACCATGCTCTACAAGGGTTGAACATCATGGATACCGCCTCCTCAGCAACGGCGACGCCCGCCAAACCCTGGACGCCCCCGGCCGCGCCGGCCGCTACCGTGCAGCGCAAGCCGGCGCTGGACAAGGCCCTGCCCTTCATCGGCCCGGTGGTGCTCTTCATCATCTGGGACCTGGCCGTGCGCCTGGGCTTCATCAAGGCCATCCTGCTGCCGCCGCCCATCGACGCGCTGGGTGCGCTGCTCAGCGGCCTGGCCGGCGGGCCGCTGCTCAAGGACTTCGCGGTCACCGTGTGGCGCACCGTGCAGGCTTTCCTGATCGCCGCCGCTGTCGGCATGCCGCTGGGCGTGCTGCTGGGCAGCAATGAAAAAGCCTACCGCAGCGTCGAGTTCCTGATCGACTTCTTCCGCTCCACGCCATCCTCGGCGCTGATCCCGCTGTTTCTGATGATTTTCGGCGTGTCGGACATCAACAAGGTGGCGATCGCAGCCTTCGGCGCGCTGCTGATCGTGGTCTTCAACAGCGCTTACGGCGTGATCAACGCGCGCAAGCAGCGCGTGATGGCAGCGAAAGTCATGGGCGCCTCGCGCTGGCAGGTGTTCAAGGACGTGCTGATCTGGGAAAGCCTGCAGCCGAGTTTTGTCGGCCTGCGCTCGGCGGTGTCCATGGCACTCGTCATCGTGATCGTCGCCGAGATGTTCATAGGCGCCGACACCGGCCTCGGCAACCGCATCATCAACTCGCAGCAGGTCATGAACGTGAAGGACATGTATGCGTCCATCCTGGCTGCGGGTGCACTGGGGTATGCACTCAACATTCTTTTCTTGATCGCCGAGCGCCGCATTGTTCACTGGAGCGGAAGATGACTGAAGTTCTCACCATTCCCGGCGGCGTGTATGCCGACGTCCCGGTGCGTGAATTCCAGCCCGGCCCGGCCGGCACGCACATCACGATTCGCGGCCTGAGCAAGTACTTCGCCGGCTGGCCGCTGTATGAAGACTTCAACCTGGACATTCCCAAGCACAAGATCGTCTCGGTGTTCGGGCCCAACGGCTGCGGCAAGTCCACGCTGATCAACATGATCGCAGGCCTGATCCCCATCGACAAAGGCGAAATCCTGTTTGACGGCAAGTCACTCAAGGACACCAAGATCGGCTACGTCTTCCAGAACTACCGCGAGGCCATGTTCCCGTGGATGCGCACCATCGACAACATCGCCTATCCGCTCAAGCTCGAAGGCAAGTCCAAGGCCGAGGTCGACAGGCGCATGGCCGAACTTGTAGCTTCCTTCGATGTGAAGTTCGACCTCAACCGCTACCCTTACGAGCTTTCGGGCGGGCAGCAGCAGACGGCGTCCATCATGCGGGCGCTGGCGCCCAATCCCGAAGTGCTGTTCCTGGACGAGCCGTTCTCGGCGCTCGATTTCGAGATGACGCTGTTCATCCGCGAAAAACTGCAGGAAGTCTTCATGCAGACCGGCACCACCATGCTGCTGGTATCGCACGACCTGGAGGAAGCCGTCTACCTGGCCGACCAGGTGCTGCTGCTGACCAAGCGCCCGACGCGCGTGGCCGAAATCCTGCCTTACGGCGATGCGCGCCCGCGCACGGTGGAGACGCTGTCCGAGGCCAGCTTCATCCGCACCAAGAAACTCAGCCTGGAAATCTTCCAGCGCGAAGTCAGGCGCTGAGAAAGCCGCAGCCATGATGGACGAAGCAAGCATTGCAAGTTATGTCGCAAGCGCCGCCGCGGTGCTGGGCCTGCCGCTGCCGCTGGACCGCGCGGCACGCGTGGCCGCCCACCTGCAGCGCACCGCCGCCATGGCCGCGCTGCTGGACGCGGCGCCGCTGGCTCCGCACGACGAACCCGCCGAAATTTACTGCCCGGCGGCCTTCCCGCCCGACAACGACGGGCGCGAGCAGCCATGACGGGCATGCCGTTCGATGCGTTGGCCATGGCCGCCGCCGTTGCGGCAGGGCAGGTCAGCGCGCGCGAACTGCTGGATGCCAGCCTGGCGTGCATTGCCGGCACCGACGGCCAGGTCAATGCCTTCACCGAAACAACCGGCGCCCGAGCCCGCGCAGAGGCCGACGCGGTGGACGCGCAACGGGCGCGGGGCGAAGCCCTGGGACCGCTGGCCGGCGTGCCGTATGCGGTCAAGAACCTGTTCGACATCGAAGGGCTGACCACACTGGCCGGCTCAAAAATCAACCGGGGCCTGCCCGCGGCATCGGCCGACGCGGTCCTCGTCACGCAGATGAAAGCCGCCGGCGCCGTCCTGGTCGGGGCGCTGAACATGGACGAGTACGCCTATGGTTTCACCACCGAAAACACGCATTACGGCCCCTGCCGCAATCCGCACGACCTGACGCGTATCGCCGGTGGCTCGTCGGGCGGCTGTGGTGCGGCGGTCGCGGCCGGGCAGGTACCCATCACCTTGGGCTCGGACACCAACGGTTCGATCCGCGTGCCTTCGTCGCTGTGCGGCGTCTGGGGCCTGAAGCCGACTTTCGGCCGGCTGTCGCGCCGCGGCAGTTATCCCTTTGTGCACAGCATCGACCACCTGGGGCCGCTCGCCGGTAGCCTGGGCGGGCTGGCGCTGGCCTACGATGCGCTGCAATTTCCCGACCCGCTGGACCCGGGCAGCCATGCGCTGCGCGTGCAGCCGGTATCCCCGGTCCTGGGCCAGGGTGTGGCCGGCCTGCGCATCGGTGTGCTGGGTGGGTACTTTCACGACCATGCCGGGCCCGAAGCGCGCGAGGTGGTCGCACTGGCGGCCCGCACCCTGGGCGCACAAGCCGGCGTGGTGTGGCCGGATGCCGCACTGGCGCGCGCGGCGGCCTTCATCATCACCGCGAGTGAAGGCGGCAGCCTGCACCTGGGCGACCTGCGCACGCGCGCCGACGAATTCGAGCCGCTGTCGGTGGACCGTTTCATCGCCGGCGCGCTGCAGCCGGCGGACTGGTATGTGCGCGCGCAGCGCTTTCGCCGCAACTACCGCGACAAGGTCAATGCCCTGTTCCAGGACTGGGACGTGCTGCTCACGCCCGCCACGCCGGTCGGCGCCACGCTCATCGGTACGGAGTGGCTGGACCTCAACGGCGTGCGCCAGCCCTGCCGCGCCGCGATGGGCCTGCTCACCCAGCCCATTTCTTTTTCCGGCTGCCCGGTGGTCACCGCGCCCCTGTGGCCGGCGGCCGAAGGCATGCCGATAGGCGTGCAACTCATTGCCGCACCCTGGCGCGAGGACCTGGCCTTGCGGGCCGCACAGGTGCTCAGCGACGCCGGCGTTGCCCATATCCGGCCCGCCATCCTGGCGGCACAAGCATGAACTCCAGCCTGGCCATCAACCTCCCCGACGTCCTGGCCGAAGTCACGGCGGTGTTTGCGCGCTATGAGGATGCGCTGGTCAACAACAAGGTGGACGTGCTCGACGAGCTGTTCTGGAACAGCCCGCACACCTTGCGTTACGGCGCGACGGAAAACCTTTACGGCTATGCCGACATCCAGGCCTTCCGCGCGGGGCGGCCGGCGCAGGGCCTGGAGCGCCGCGTGCTGAAAACCGTGATCACGACCTACGGCCGCGACATGGCGACCGCCAATGCCGAGTTCCAGCGCGCCGGCGGCGCCAGGACCGGCCGGCAGAGCCAGACCTGGATGCGCACGCCCGAGGGCTGGCGCGTGGTCGCCGCCCACGTAAGCCTTCTTGCCTGAGTTTCATTCCCTTGACCTCATAACCCTGGAGCATTGACCATGAGCAACTTCCTCAATCGCCGCGATTCGATCAAGACCCTGGCCGCGCTCGGCGCCGCGGCCGCCGGCCCGTTGGCCTTCGCGCAAAAACCCTTGACCGTGGGCGTGATTTACGTCGGCCCGCGCGACGACTACGGCTACAACCAGGCGCAAGCGCAGGCGGCGGCCGAACTCAAGAAGATGCCCGGCATCAAGGTGGTGGAGGAAGAAAACGTGCCGGAGACCGCGGCCGTGCAGAAGACCATGACCGGCATGATCGCGCAGGACGGCGCCTCGCTGGTGTTCCCGACCTCGTTCGGCTACTTCGATCCGCACATGCTGGCCGTGGCCGCCAAGTTCCCCGACGCGCGCTTTGCGCATTGCGGCGGCATGTGGACCGAAGGCAAGCATCCCAAGAACACGGCCAGCTACTTCGGCTACATCGACGAGTGCCAGTTCCTCAACGGCGTGATCGCCGGCCACATGACCAAGAGCAACAAGATCGGCTTCATCGCCGCCAAGCCGATCCCGCAGGTGCTTCGCAACATCAATGCCTTCGTCATGGGGGCACGCTCCGTCAAGCCCGGCATCACCGCCAGCGTGGTCTTCACCGGCGACTGGTCCATGCCGGTCAAGGAGGCCGAAGCAACCAACAGCCTGGCCGACCAGGGCGTGGACGTGTTCACCATGCATGTGGACAGCCCGAAAGTCATTGTGGAGACTGCCGCCAAACGCGGCAAGATGGTCTGCGGCTACCACGCCAGCCAAGCCAAGCTCGCGCCCAACGCCTACCTGACCGGCGCCGAGTGGAACTGGCTCACCGCCTACACCACCTTTGTGGAAGCGGCGCGCAGCGGCAAGCCGCACCCCAACTTCATACGCGGCGGCCTGAAGGACGGCTACGTGAAGATGTCGGCCTACGGCCCCACCGTGACCGATGCGGCCAAAAAACAAGCCGATGGCGTCAAGGCGCAGATGGTGGCAGGCCGCTTCGACATCTTCAAGGGCCCGCTCAAGGACAACAAGGGCGCCACCATCATCCCCGCCGGCAAGGTCTTCAAGCAGACCGACCTGGAACTCGAGAAGATGAACTACCTGGTCGAAGGCGTGATCGGCTCCGTGTGAGCCGGCGGCTGACCCTGCGGGCCTGAGACTTTTCCCTTCCATGCGCCACTCCCTCGCCAACGTCCTGCTGCCGGTCGGCGCCATCATCGCGGCGCTGGGGGTCTTCGGGGTTTTCGTCTGGTTCGCCGGCGTCAACCCCCTGGAGGTCTGGCTGCTGTTGTTCAAGGGCGCGTTCGGCGACTGGTATTCCTGGCAGAACACGCTGCAGCGCGCCGCGCCGCTGATGCTCACGGCCCTGTGCGTCGCCATCCCGGCGCGCGCGGGTTTGACGGTGATCGGCGGCGAAGGCGCGGTGGTGCTGGGCGGGCTGGCTTGCGCCGGCCTCGCCCAAGGCCTGCCCCTGCCCGCCAACCTGGCGGGCACGGTGATGGCCTGCCTCGCCGGCGCGCTGGCCGGCGCCTTGTGGATAGCGCTGGCCGGCTGGCTGCGGCAGTATCGCGGCATCAACGAAACCATCAGCAGCCTGTTGCTGGCCTATGTGGCGGTCGGCCTGTTCAAGCACCTCGTCGAAGGGCCGCTGCGCGACCCGTCCAGCCTGAACAAGCCGTCGACCTTTTCGCTGGCCGAAGGCCTGCGCATAGGCGGCATTGCCGGCTCCGACGTGCACTGGGGGCTGGTGATCGGCGTGCTGGCCTGCCTGGCGGCGGGCCTGTGGTTGCGCATGACGCCATCGGGCTTCGCGGTGCGCGTGGTCGGCGGCAACCCGCGCGCGGCGCAACTCGTCGGGCTGCCGGCCTCGCGGCTGATCCTGCTGGCCTGCGCGCTGGGCGGGGCCTGCGCCGGCCTGGCCGGCGCCATCGAGGTCGCGGCCGTGCACACCAATGCCAACGCCGCCCTGATTGCGGGTTACGGCTACGCCGGCATCCTGGTGGCCTTCATCGCGCGCCAGCATCCCGTGGCCATCATCCCGGTGGCCATCCTGTTCGGCGGTTTCGGCGCGGCCGGCAGCCTGCTGCAGCGCCGCCTGGGCTTGCCCGACGCCTCGGTGCTGGTGCTTCAGGGCATTGCCTTTGTGCTGATCCTGGCCAGCGAGGCCCTGCGCGACGTGGACTGGAAAGCCTTTTTTGCGCGCATCAACCGCTTCGGCCCTTCAGAGCCCAGCCCGATTCTCCTGCCCGAGGAAAAGCCGTGACCACCGACCAGCTCCTGATTTTTTTCGCCGGCATCGTCGGCGGCGCGCTGCGCGTCGGCGCGCCCTTCCTGTTTGTCAGCCTGGGCGAATGCATCACGGAAAAATCCGGCCGCATCAACCTGGGGCTGGAAGGCGTGCTGGTGCTGTCGGCCATGTCGGCCTTCGGCGCCTCCTGGCTCTCGGGCTCGCCCTGGATCGGTGTGCTGGCGGCGGCGGCCACAGGCGCGCTGCTGGCCGCGCTGCACGGCATCCTCTGCTCGCTGCCGCGGGTCAACGACATCGCCACCGGCATTGCCTTGATGCTGCTGGGCACGGGTCTGGCCTTCTACCTGGGCAAGCCGCTGATCCAGCCGCAGGCGCCGCAACTGCCCGCCATCGCGCTGGGCAACTGGAGCGACTCGGCAGCCGTCCGCTCGGCGCTGCAGATCAATGCGCTGGTGCCGATCGGGTTGGCGCTGGCCGTGGCCTTGTGGTGGGCCTTTGCCAACACACGCGCCGGCCTGCTGGTGCGCATGGCGGGGGATTCGGCCAATGCCGCGCGCTCGCTCGGTTACCCGGTATCCGCCATCCGCATCGCCGCCACGGCCGCCGGTGGCCTGGTTGCCGGCCTGGGCGGCGCTTCGCTCACCCTGTTTTATCCCGGCAGCTGGAACGAAGGCATCTCCAGCGGCCAGGGCCTGATCGCGGTGGCGCTGGTGATCTTCGCACGCTGGAGCCCACTGCGCTGCGTGTACGCCTCGCTGCTGTTCGGCGGCGCCGGCGCCATCGGCCCGGCCCTGCAGTCCATCGGCATCAACTGGGGTTATCACCTTTTCAACATCGTGCCCTATGTGCTCACCCTGCTGATCCTGGTCATCACCTGCCGGCCGGGCACCGCCGTGAGCGGCAGCCCGGGCGAACTTTCCGCCACCCGCTAAACACTGCAAGCACCAACAAGGAAAACATCCCGATGGAACGCTTCGTCAACGCCAACCCCTACGCCTGGCCGTACAACGGCGACCTGCGGCCCGGCAACACCGCGCTCATCGTCATCGACATGCAGACCGACTTCTGCGGTGAAGGCGGCTACGTCGACAAGATGGGCTATGACATCTCACTGACGCGCGCGCCGATTGAGCCGCTCAAGGCCCTGATGGCCGGCATGCGCGCCGCGGGCTACCACGTGATCCACACGCGCGAAGGCCACCGGCCCGACCTGTCGGACCTGCCGGCCAACAAGCGCTGGCGCTCGCGCCGCATCGGCACCGGTGGTGCGGGCATCGGCGACGACGGCCCCTGCGGGCGCATCCTGGTGCGCGGCGAACCGGGCTGGGAAATCATTCCCGAACTGGCGCCGCTGCCCGGTGAGGTGGTGATCGACAAGCCCGGCAAAGGTTCGTTCTACGCCACCGATCTGGAGATGGTGCTGCGAACGCGCGGCATCGAAAACCTGATCCTCACCGGCATCACCACCGACGTCTGCGTGCACACCACCATGCGCGACGCCAACGACCGCGGCTTCGAATGCCTGCTGCTGTCGGACTGCACCGCCGCCACCGACCGCGGCAACCACGAGGCGGCGCTGAAGATGGTCACCATGCAGGGCGGCGTGTTCGGCGCGCATGCGCCGTCGGCCGCGGTGCTCAACGCACTGGGCGAGCCATGAATCCCGGCGCGGCCATCGGCAGCCTGCCGCCCGCCACCGGCGCGCTGGCGCTGGACGTCTACCGCATGAGCATGCGCTTCGGCGGCTTCACGGCGCTGGACGGCGTCAACATGAAGGTGGCGCCGGGAACGGTGCATGCACTGCTCGGTGAAAACGGCGCGGGCAAAAGCACGCTGGTCAAGTGCGTGGCGGGGTTCCAGCGGCCCTCGGAAGGCAGCATCGTGATCGACGGCCGCGAGCAGGCGATCGCCAACCCGGTGATGGCGCGCGCGCTGGGGATCGGCATGGTCTACCAGCATTTCACGCTGGCCCCCGGCATGACGGTCGCCGAAAACCTGCTGCTGGCCGGCGGCAAGACACCGGCGCTGATCGACTGGACGAAAAAACGCGCGGAGCTGGAAGCCTTCCTGCAAACCACGCCCTTCCGGCTGGACCTGGATGCGCGCCCGCTGGACATGGCTGCCGGCGAGAAGCAGAAGCTCGAACTGCTCAAGCAGCTTTACCTCAAGCCGCGCCTGCTGATCCTGGACGAGCCGACTTCGGTGCTGACGCCGCAGGAGGCCGACGAGGTGCTGGGCCATGTGCGCGACTTCGCGCGCGCCGGCCACTGCACCGTGCTCATCATCACCCACAAGTTCCGCGAAGTCATGGCCTATGCCGACGATGTGACCGTCTTGCGCCGCGGCAAGGCGGTGCACACCACGCCCGTGCCGGCGACCGATCCGGCGCGGCTCGCGCAGGCCATGGTGGGCGATGCGGCCGCGGCCCGCCCCGACGACCACGCTACGGAACCCACGGTGCCTGCCACCCGCGCCGTGCGGCCTGCCGATATTGCGGCACAAACCGCATCCCTTGATGTTCATGGCCTTCAGGTCATGGGCGACCGCGGCACGCTGGCGGTGTGCGACCTGAGCCTGTCGGTGCGGGCGGGCGAGATTCTCGGCGTCGCCGGCGTGTCCGGCAACGGCCAGCGCGAGCTGGTTGAAGCGCTGGTCGGCCAGCGGGCGCGCGCCGCCGGCGTAGTGCGGGTGGACGGCCGGCCTTACGCCGCCACGCGCGGCGAGAACCACAGCCTGAAAGTGCGCAGCCTGCCCGAGGAGCCGCTGCGCAATGCCTGCGTGGGTGATCTCAGCGTGGCCGAAAACATGGCGCTGCGCGACTTCGACCGAGCGCCGCTGTGCGCTGCAGGACGCTTGCGCTTCGGGCTCTGGCGCAGCCGCGCGCGCGAATGGATCAAGGGCTACGGCATCAAGACCCAGGGCGAGAACGCGCCCATCCGCAGCCTGTCGGGTGGCAACGTGCAGCGTGCCGTGCTGGCGCGTGAGTTGCATGGCGAGATCAAGGTGCTGATCGCCGCCAATCCGGTGTTCGGCCTGGACTTCGCGGCCGTGAAGGAAATCCACACGCGCCTGCGCGGCGTGGCGCAGCAGGGCGCGGCCGTTCTGCTGGTCAGCGAAGACCTTGACGAACTGCTGGAGCTGGCCGACCGCATCGTGGTGATGAGCGAAGGGCGCATTGTCTTCGAGACCGCAGCCTCCGGGGCCCGGCGGCAGGTGCTGGGTGCACACATGGGCGGGGGACATCACCCGCCTTCGGCGGAGGGTATGGCGTGAACTTCCCTGCACGTTCTTTCCCGGGATCACCACCATGCAACTAGACCAGGCCCAACCCTTTCCCTACACCTTCACGCTGAAGTCCACCGCGCTGGTCATCATCGACATGCAGCGCGACTTCATCGAGCCCGGCGGCTTCGGGGAAACGCTGGGCAACGACGTCTCGCTGTTGCAGGCCATCGTGCCGGCCTGCAAGGCCGTGCTGCGGGCCTGGCGCCGCGCCGGCGGGCTTGTGGTGCACACCCGTGAGGCGCACAGCGCAGACCTGGCCGATTGCCCGCCGGCCAAGCGCAACCGCGGCAACCCGGCCCTGCGCATCGGCGACATGGGAGCGATGGGCCGCATCCTGGTCGCCGGCGAACCGGGAAACCAGATCATCCCCGAGCTTGCGCCGCTATCGGGCGAAATCGCCATCGACAAGCCCGGCAAAGGCGCCTTCTACGCCACCGGCCTGCACGAGCGGCTGCAGCAGGCCGGCATCACGCATCTGCTGTTCATGGGCGTCACCACGGAGGTCTGCGTGCAGACCTCGATGCGCGAAGCCAATGATCGCGGCTATGACAGCCTGCTGCTGGAAGACTGCACCGAAAGTTATTTCCCGTCCTTCAAGTCGGCGGCCGTGGCGATGATGCGCGCCCAGGGCGCCATCGTCGGCTGGACCGCCACCAGCGGCGAGCTGCTGCCCAGGCTGGCGGCACTGCCTGCACAGCCCCAACACTGCTAGAGTTTCGCCATGCACACTGCCACCAGCCATTCCCCGAGCCTTGCCGGCCCGCCCGCCTACCGTTCACGGGCCGACGAGGTGTACGAAGAGCTCAAGCGCGACGTATCCGAGTTCAAGCTGGTGCCGGGCGACCGCTTCACCGAGACCGAGATCAGCGAGCGCCTGGGCGTCTCGCGCACGCCGGTGCGCCAGGCGCTGTTTCGCCTGCAGCAGGAAGGTTTTGTCGAGGTGCTGTTTCGCAGCGGCTGGCGCGTGCTGCCCTTTGACTTCGACAAGTTCGAGCAGCTTTACGACCTGCGCATGGTGCTGGAAACCACGGCCGTGCAGCGCCTGTGCGCCGGCAGCCAGGCGGTGGACACCGCGCTGCTTGCTGAACTGAACGCCATCTGGCTGGTGCCGGCGGCGCAACGCAGCGCTGACCACGTGCAGGTGGCCCAGTGGGACGAAGCGTTTCATTGCGCGCTGGTGGCAGCCGCCGGCAACGCCGAGATGGCCCGCGTGCACCGCGACGTGACAGACCGCATCCGCATCATCCGCCGGCTCGACTTCATCAAGCAGCCGCGTGTCGACGCGACCTATGAGGAACACGCCAAGATCCTCAAGGCGGTCCAGGCCAAGCGCGGCGACCAGGCGGCCATGCTGCTGCGCGCCCACATCGAGACCAGCCAGGCCGAGGTGCGCAAAATCACGCTGCACCAAGTCCACCTGGCGCGCCAGGCCGGGTCCGGAACGCCTCCTTGAAAGCCGCGTAGGCCTGCCTCAGGCAGGCTTGCCTACCGCGCCCAGCGCAGCACCAGCGGATCAAGCCGCCTGGCGGTCGCCAGCAAGCCTGCGCGTGTGTCCGGGTGCATGGCCGGGAAAGGATGGCGCGGCGCCTCGCAGGCGATCACGCCCCCTTCCTTCATCAAGGCCTTGGCGGCCAGCAGCCCCGCCTGGCGGTTTTCGTAATTGATCAAGGGCAGCCACTGCTGGTAGAGCGCGTAGGCCTTGTCGTGATCACCGGCGCGGTGTGCCTCGATGATGGGGCGGATGCCGTCGGGGTAGCCGCCGCCGGTCATGGACCCAGTCGCACCGGCATCGAGGTCGGGCAGCAGCGTGATGGCCTCCTCGCCGTCCCACGGCCCTTCCACCGCATCGCCACCCAGGCGGATCAGCTCGCGCAGTTTGGAGGCCGCGCCGGCCGTCTCGATCTTGAAATAGGCGATGTGCTCGATCTCGCGGGCCATGCGCGCGAGGAAGCAGGCTGACAGCACCGTGCCGCTGGCGGGGGCGTCCTGGATCATGATGGGGATGTTGACCGCATCCGAAAGGCGCGCATAAAACTCGTATATCTGGGGCTCGCTCACGCGAAAGGTGGCGCCGTGGTACGGCGGCATGACCATCAGCATGGCGGCGCCCATGTCCTGCGCGCGGCGGCTGCGTTCAGCGCAGATCTTCGTGCCGTAATGGGTCGTGGTCACGATGACGGGCACGCGCCCGGCCACGTGTTCGAGGATGCTGCGGGTCAAGGTTTCGCGCTCTTCATCCGACAGCACGAACTGCTCGGAGAAGTTGGCCAGGATGCAGATGCCGTCGGAGCCGGCATCGATCATGAAGTCGATGCAGCGCTTCTGGCTTTCCAGGTCCAGCTCGCCGGACTCGGTGAAGGTGGTGGGGGCGACAGGGAAGATGCCGCGGTAGCGCGGCCGGCGGGAGGTGTTCATGGTAGGGGCGGGTTGGGTGATTCAGTGAGCGTGTCAATGGGAGTGGCGGGGAACCTCGGAGCCGCGGCAACCCACCAGGAAATCGAAATCGCAGCCCTCGTCGGCTTGCAGCACGTGGTCCACATAAAGACGCTGGTAGCCGCCCCGCATGCCTTCGGGGGCTTTGCCGTCCAGGGCGGCGAGGCGTTCAGCCAGTTCCGCATCGCTGATGTCCAGGTGCAGCCGGCCGCCTTCACAGTCCAGTTCTATCCAGTCTCCGTCGCGCACGGCAGCCAGCGGCCCGCCGGCCGCGGCTTCGGGCGCCACGTGCAGCACCACGGTGCCGTAGGCGGTGCCGCTCATGCGAGCGTCCGAAATGCGCACCATATCCTTGACGCCTTGGCGCAGCAATTTGGGCGGCAGGCCCATGTTGCCGACCTCGGCCATGCCGGGGTAGCCCTTGGGGCCGCAATTTTTCATGACCATGACGCAGCTCGCGTCGATGTCGAGGTTCTCGTCGACGATGCGCTCCTTATAGTGCTCCAGGTTCTCGAACACGACCGCACGGCCGCGGTGCTTGAGCAGTTCGGGCGAGGCCGCGGAAGGCTTGAGCACCGCGCCGCGCGGCGCCAGGTTGCCGCGCAGGATGCAGATGCCGCCGTCGGCGATCAGCGGGTTGTCGAGCGGGCGTATCACCTCGTCGTTGTACTGCGGGGCTTCGCGCACGTTGTCCCATATCGACCGGCCGTTGACGGTGAGCGCATTTGGATGCGGCAGCAGGTTGTTCTCACCCAGGCGGCGCAACACGGCGGGCAGGCCGCCCGCGTAGTAGAACTCCTCCATCAGGAAGCGGCCGGAAGGCTGCAGGTCGACCAGGGTGGGGGTGCCGCGTCCGATACGCGTCCAGTCCTCCAGGTCCAGCTGAACACCGATGCGGCCGGCAATCGCCTTGAGGTGGATCACCGCGTTGGTGGAGCCACCAATGGCGGCGTTGACGCGGATCGCGTTTTCAAAGGCTTCGCGCGTGAGGATCTTCGACAACGTGAGGCCCTCGCGCGCCATCTCGACGGCCCGCGCGCCCGACATCTGCGCCAGCACATAACGGCGCGCATCCACCGCGGGGATCGCCGCGTTGTGCGGCAAGGAAGTGCCCAGCGCTTCGGCCATGCAGGCCATGGTGGAGGCCGTTCCCATGGTGTTGCAGGTGCCGGCTGAGCGCGACATGCCGCCCTCGGCCGCCAGGAACTGGTGCAACTGGATTTCGCCGGCCTTCAGTGACTCATGCAATTGCCACACGGCCGTGCCCGAGCCGATATTCTTTCCCTCAAGCTTGCCATTGAGCATGGGCCCGCCGGTGACCACGATGGCCGGGATGTCGCAGCTTGCCGCGCCCATCAGCAAGGCGGGGGTGGTCTTGTCGCAGCCCGTGAGCAGCACCACGGCATCAATGGGGTTGCCGCGAATCGCTTCTTCCACATCCATGCTGGCGAGGTTGCGCGTGAGCATGGCGGTGGGCCGCAGGTTGGACTCACCGTTGGAGAACACCGGAAACTCAACCGGAAAACCACCGGCCTCGGAGATGCCGCGCTTCACATGCTCGGCGATTTTCCGGAAGTGGGCATTGCAGGGCGTGAGTTCCGACCAGGTGTTGCAGATGCCGATGATGGGCCGGCCGTCGAATTCATGGTCGGGAATGCCCTGGTTCTTCATCCAGCTGCGGTACATAAAACCGTTTTTGTCGGCCGAGCCGAACCATGCGGTGGAGCGTAGTTTTCGTTTGGAGTCTGTCATGGGGAGTGTCTGGTCAATGAGGTTTCAGGAAGATTTGGGGCCGCGGTTTGCCAGCAGCCTTTGCAGCAGGCAAAAAACAAACAGCAGCACACCGACGACAATGCGTGTCCACCAGGAACTGAGGGTGCCGTCAAAAGAGATCAGGGTCTGGATGATCCCGAGCATCAGCACCCCGAACAGGGTGCCGGCCACATATCCCACGCCGCCGCTGAGCAGCGTGCCGCCGATCACCACGGCGGCAATGGCGTCAAGCTCCATGCCGGTGGCGTGCAGGCCGTAGCCCGAGAGCATGTAGAAGGTGAAGACCACGCCGGCCAGCGCCGAGCAAAAACCCGAAAGCGTGTACACCCCCACCAGCGTGCGGCGCACCGGCAGGCCCATCAGCAAGGCCGACTGCTCGTTGCCGCCGACGGCATACACGGCGCGGCCGAAAGGCGTGCAGTGCGCGATGAACACCGCGGMGAACAGCACCGCCATGGCGATGACGGCGCYGACCGAAAGCGAGGCGTCCGCCCACAAGGGAATACGCAGCTGCGAGACTTCCGAATAAAACTCGTTGGTGATGCTGATGGAGTCCACGCTGATCAGGTAGCACAGGCCGCGCGCGAGAAACATCCCGGCCAGCGTGACGATGAAGGGCTGCAGGCGAAAGCGCTCAATCAGAAACCCCATGAAGGCACCGAAGGCCGTGCCCATGAACAGCACCAGCGGAATCACCGCGGCCGGGCTCCAGCCGTGGTGCTCCACCAGCGCGGCCGACACCATGGTGGTCAGCGCAATCACGGAACCGACGGACAGGTCAATGCCGCCCGAAAGAATGACAAAGGTCATGCCCACGGCAATAATGACCAGGAAGGCGTTGTCAATCAGCAAGTTGAGAAAGACCTGCGCCGAGAAAAAACCGCTGTAGAGCACCGAGCCCAAGGTCGCCATGGCGATGAAGAGCGAGACGGTGGCCGCCAGCGGCAGGTATTTCGGATTGAAACGGGACGCCGGCGCCGCTGCTGCCGGTGGCACGGGCGCGGCGGCCCCAACGGAATTGGCCAGCACCCGGCTCATGGCCGCATCCCCCGCGCGGCCGGCCGCCGCATCCAGATACCGACCTCGGCCCGGAATTCAGGCGACTGCAGCAACATCACGGCAAACACCACGACAGCCTTGACCACCAGGTTGATCTCGGGCGGCACGCCCAGCGAATAGATGGCGTAAGTCAGGGCCTGGATGATCAAGGCCCCGATCACACTACCGACCAGGCTGAAACGGCCGCCGGTGAGCGCGGTGCCGCCCAGCGTGACCGCCAGGATCGCGTCGAGTTCCAGTAACTGGCCGGCGTTGTTTCCGTCGGCACTTTTGACGTTGGAGCTGATCAACAAGCCCGCGATGCCCGCGCACACACCGCAGAAGGCGTAGGCCGCAACCACCAGCCGCCGCGCCTGCACACCGGCGACGCGCGCCGCGGTCGGGTTGATGCCCACGGCCTGGATGAACAGGCCCAGAGCCGTGCGCGTCACCGCCAGGTACAACAGGGCAAACACCACCGCCACGATAAACAGCGAGAAAGGCAGGCCCAGCAGGTAACCGCTGCCCAGGAAGAAAAACGGCGCGTAGTAGATGGTGATGATCTGCCCGCCGGTGATGAGCTGTGCGATGCCGCGGCCGGCGACCATGAGGATCAGCGTGGCGATGATGGGTTGCATGCCGACCCTGGCAACCAGCAGGCCGTTCCACAGCCCGCACAGCAGCGCGATCCCCAGCGCCGCGAGGATCGCCAGCGGCATGGGGAAGCGGCTCACGCTTCCCGCCACCGATCCGCCAATCATCCAGGCGGCCACCGCCGCCGCGATGGCCACCACGGCGCCCACGGAGATGTCGATGCCGCGAGTGGCGATCACCAGGGTCATGCCCAGCGACACCAGCACCAGCGGCGCGGCGCGGTTGAGGATGTCGATCAGGCTGCCGTACAGGTGGCCGTCGCGCCACTCGACGTGCAGGAAACTGGCGTTAAACACCGTGTTCACGGCCAGCAGCAGGAACAGCGTGATGAGCGGCCAGGCCAGGCGGTGCCGAAGCAGCGCTGTCAGGGGGGAGTGGGAAGCGTCAGACATGTTCAGCCGCAATCAGCTCGTAGACGGTGTCTTCGCTGCTGCCGGCGGGCAACTCACCCACCTTGCGGCGATCCCGCAGCACCACGATGCGGTGCGCCACGCGCACCACCTCGCTCATTTCGGAAGAGATGAAAATCACGGCCATGCCGGCCTGGGCCAGGCGCAGGATCTGCTCCATGATTTCCTGCTTCGCGGCCACGTCGACGCCGCGCGTGGGTTCGTCCAGGATCAACAGGCGCGGCTCGGTCGCGAGCCAGCGCGCGATCATGGCCTTTTGCTGGTTGCCGCCCGACAGCAGGCCGATGGGGGTGTCCACACTCGCGGTCTTGATGCCCATCGCCTGGACAAAACGTTCGGCCAGTATGGTCTGGTCGGCACGCGACAAAAAACGGCGCATGCCCATGCGGGCCTGCAGCGCCAGCACGATGTTTTCCCGCACCGAGAGCTCAGCCACAATGCCGTCGGTCTTGCGCTCCTCGGGGCACAGGGCGAGGCCCTGCCGGATCGCGTCGACGGGGTTGGAAAAAGTGACCGGCCGGCCGTCGATGCTGAGCACGCCGCGGTCTGGTTTCTCCAGGCCGAACAGCAGGCGCGCCAGTTCCGTGCGGCCCGCGCCCAGCAGTCCGGCCAGGCCCACGACTTCGCCGGCGCGCACGCGCAGGTCCACGGGCTGCAACTGGCCGGCCTGGCCCAGGCCTTCGGCTTGCAGAAGCGCCGGCGCGGCATCGTCAAATTCCGGGGACACGGCGGCGGCGGTGGATTGCGCGGCCAGTTCCCGGCCCAGCATGGCCGCGATCAGTGCCTGCGGCCCCAGTTCACTGGCACGCCACTCGCCGACCCAGCTGCCGTTGCGCAGCACGGTGATGCGATCCGACACCGCATACACCTGGTTCAGGAAGTGGGTGACAAAAACAATGGCCAGCCCCTCGGCGCGCAGGCGTCGCAGCACTTCAAAGAGCTTTTGCACCTCGTCGTCGTCGAGGCTGGAGGTCGGCTCGTCGAGGATCAGCACTTTGGATTCAATGCCGATGGCGCGCGCGATCGCCACCAGTTGCTGCACGGCGACGGGGTAGCTGGACAGCAGGCGCGAGACGTCGATGTCCAGGCCCATGCGCGCGACCAGTTCGCGCGCGCGGCGGTTCACGGTGGTCCAGTCGATGCGAAATCCCTGCGCGAGCCCGTAGCGCGGGTAGCGGCCCGCGAAGATGTTCTCCGCCACCGAAAGGTTGGGACAGAGATTGACTTCCTGGTAGACCGTGCTGATGCCCAGCCGCTGCGCGGCCAGGGGGGAGTCGGGCCACACCGGTTGCCCATCCAGCTGCATCCGGCCGCCGCTGGCTTCCAGCACACCGGTCAACACCTTGATGAGCGTGGACTTGCCGGCGCCGTTTTGCCCCATCAAGGCATGGATTTCACCGGGATACAGGCGCAAGCGCACATCCTGCAAGGCCGGAATACCCGCGAACTGTTTATGGATGCCCGCAAGCTCCAGCACGGGGGCGGCGTCGGCCACGGTCATGGAGCGGCCTTCGCGCCATGCGCCGCGGTATTCGCCTTCGGAACGGCCGGGCGGTTCATGCCTTGTTCTTGTTGTAGACGTCGACAAACACGGCGGCCAGCAGCACCACGCCCTTGATGACCTGCTGGTAGTCGATGCCTATGCCCAGGATGGACATACCGTTGTTCATCACGCCCATCACAAACGCGCCTATCACCGCACCCATGACCTTGCCGACGCCGCCCGAGGCCGAGGCCCCGCCGATGAAACAGGCGGCGATAACGTCGAGCTCAAAGCCCAGGCCGGCTTTGGGCGTCGCGGTATTCAGGCGCGCGGCGAACACCAGGCCCGCCAGCGCCGCCAGCACGCCCATGTTCACAAAGGTGTAGAAGGCCAGGCGCTCGGTCTTGATGCCCGAAAGCTTGGCGGCCTTTTCGTTGCCGCCCAGCGCGTAGACGCGCCGCCCGATGGTGGTGCGGCCCGTGATGAAGTGGAACAGGAAAATCAGTGCGGCCATCACGATCAGCACATTGGGCAGACCCCTGTAGGAAGCCAGCAGGTAGCTGAAATAGATCAGGAGGGCCGAGAACATCGCCGTTTTGACGAAGAAAATGGCGGCGGGCTCGGCCTGGATGCCGTGCTTGAGCTGCTTGGCCCGCGCGCGTATGCCGGCCACGGCGAGCACGGCGGCCAGCGCCACGCCCAGCAGCAGCGAGGTCATGCGCAGGCCGTCGGTGCTCAGCAGGTCGGGCATGAAACCCGAGCTGAGCATCTGGAATGAATCGGGGAAGGGGCCGACCGACTGGCCTTGCAGCAGTGCCAGCGCCAGCCCCTTGAATACCAGCATGCCGGCCAGCGTGACGATAAAAGAGGGGATGCGGAAGAAGGCAACAAACCAGCCCTGAACCCCGCCTATCAGCGCGCCGCAGAGCAGGCACACCAGCGAGGCCGGCACAAAATGCCAGCCGTACTCCACCATCAGCACGGCCGCCAGCGCGCCTATGAAGCCGCACACCGAGCCGACCGAGAGGTCGATATGGCCCGCCACGATCACCATCAGCATGCCCAGCGCCATGATGACGATGTAACTGTTCTGCAGGACCAGGTTGGTGAGGTTGAGGGGCTGCATGAGCGTGCCCTCGGTCATGTACTGGAAGAACGCCATGATGGCCACCAGCGTGATCAGCATGCCGTACTCGCGGAAGTTGTGCTTCAGGTAGTCGAGCGGTGATTTGTCGCTTGCAGCGGCGGCTTTTGCGGCAATCGCGGTGGTGTTGGAAGACTCGTTGTTCATTTCAGCTTGCTTTCATGATCGCGCGCATGATCTTTTCCTGGGAGGCCTGGGCCGTCGGCATCTCGGCGATGAAGCGGCCTTCGTTCATGACGTAGATACGGTCCGTCATGCCCAGCAATTCAGGCATTTCCGAGGAAATCATGATGATGCATTTCCCTTCGGCCGCGAGCTGGGCCATCAGGGTGTAAATCTCGTACTTGGCGCCTACGTCGATGCCGCGCGTGGGCTCGTCGAGGATGAGCACTTCGGGGCTGGTGAACAGCCATTTCCCGAGCACCACTTTTTGCTGGTTCCCGCCCGAGAGGTTGAGGACTTTCTGGCCGACGCTTGAGCACCGGATGCGGAGTTTTTCGCGGTAGCTTTGCGCGACCTGGTATTCGCGGCCGCTGTCGATGACGGCGGCGCTTGAGACGCCTTTGAGGTTGGCCAGCGAGACGTTGAACTGGATGTCTTCGCTGAGCACCAGGCCGTTGCCTTTGCGGTCTTCGGTCACATAGGCCAGGCCGTGGCGGACGGCTTTCTCCACGGTGCCCACATCGACAGGCTGGCCGTTGAGCAGAACCTGGCCGCTGATGCGGCGCCCCCATGAGCGGCCGAAGATGCTCATGGCAAGTTCCGTGCGCCCCGCGCCCATGAGCCCGGCAATGCCGACGATTTCACCGCGCCGCACCTGCAGGTTGACGCCCTTGATGAATTGCCTGTCCGTGTGCAGCGGGTGGTAGACGTTCCAGTCGCGCACTTCAAACACGGTTTCACCGATTTGCGGCTGGCGCGGCGGGTAGCGGTCGGCCATCTCGCGGCCCACCATACCGCGGATCACGCGGTCTTCGCTGATGGGTTCGGCGGCGCGGCAGTCCAGCGTTTCCACGGTGCTGCCGTCGCGCAGGATGGTGATGGCGTCCGCCACGCGTGAAATTTCGTTGAGCTTGTGTGAAATGAGGATGCAGGTGATGCCCTGGCCCTTGAGCTCCAGCAACAGGTCAAGCAGCGCCTGGCTGTCGCCTTCGTTGAGGCTGGCAGTCGGTTCGTCGAGGATGAGCAGCTTGACCTGCCGTGACAGGGCCTTGGCGATTTCCACCAGCTGCTGCTTGCCCACGCCGATGTCCGTGATCAGTGTGGCGGGCGACTCCTTGAGGCCGACTTTTTTCAGCAGCGCCTGCGTCTTGCTGTGCGCGGCCATCCAGTCGATCACGCCGCGCTGCGCGGTCTCGTTGCCGAGGAAGATGTTCTCGGCAATGGACAGCAGCGGCACCAGCGCCAGTTCCTGGTGGATGATGATGACGCCCAGCTGTTCGCTGTCGTGGATACCGAGGAAGCGGCGCTCCTGTCCTTCGTAAACAATGTCGCCGCTGTAAGAACCGTGCGGGTAGACACCGGAAAGCACCTTCATCAAGGTCGACTTGCCGGCGCCGTTTTCACCGACGATGGCGTGGATCTCCCCGGCGCGCACGCGCAGGTTGACCTTGTTCAGCGCGACAACCCCGGGAAAGGTTTTGCGGATGTCGCGCATCTCGAGAATCGTTTCCAATGCCTGTCCTTTTGGTACAAAAATCGCTCCAAAGGTGATTGGCACCCATGGGCGTAAACAGTCCCGTGCCCCCAGGGCACGAGACCGTCGTGCTTTCAAGCCTCAACCAGGGTTACTTGATTTGCGACTCTTTGTAGTAACCGCTACCAATCAGAACCTGGTTCCAGTTGGAGGCATCCACAGCCACCGGCTTCAGCAGGTAAGAGGGCACCACCTTCACGCCGTTGTTGTACGTTTTGGTGTCATTGATCTCGGGTTGTTTGCCGGACAGCATGGCGTCCACCATGTTGGCCGTGACCTTGGCCAGCTCGCGCGTGTCCTTGAAGACGGTCGAGTACTGCTCACCTTTCAGGATGGACTTCACCGAAGGAATTTCGGCGTCCTGCCCGCTGACCACCGGGCAAGGCTGCTGCGCTGAGCAATAGCCGACGCCTTTGAGCGAAGACAGGATGCCGATGGACAGGCCGTCATAGGGCGACAGGACCGCGTGGACTTTGTCCTTGCCGTAATAGGCCGACAGCAGGTTGTCCATGCGCGCCTGCGCGACCGCACCGTCCCAGCGCAGCGTGCCGACCTTGTTCATGCCCATTTGCTTGCTGCGCACCACCAGCTTGCCGCTGTCGATATAGGGCTTGAGCACGCTCATGGCACCGTCGTAGAAGAAGAAGGCGTTGTTGTCGTCGGGCGAGCCGCCGAAGAGTTCAATGTTGAAAGGACCCTTGCCCTGCTTCAAGCCCAGCTTGTCGACGATGGAAGTGGCTTGCAGCACGCCGACCTGGAAGTTGTCGAAGGTGGCGTAGTAATCCACGTTCTTCGAGCCCTTGATCAGGCGGTCATAGGCGATGACCTTGACACCCTTGTCGGCCGCGTTTTGCAGGGCCTTGGACAAGGTGGTGCCGTCGATGGACGCGATCACCAGGACCTTCACGCCCTTGGTGATCATGTTCTCGATCTGGGCAAGCTGGTTCGGGATGTCGTCGTCGGCGTATTGCAGGTCGGTCTTGTAGCCGCGCTCCTTGAGCACCTTGACCATGTTGTCGCCGTCGGCAATCCAGCGGGCCGAGGACTTGGTCGGCATCGAGATGCCGATGCTGCCCTTGTCCTGCGCGTAGGCAAGCGGCGCGATGCCCATGGCGCCCAGAACCAGGCCGGCCAGCAATGTCTTCAGAAAAGTACGCTTCATTAAATGTCTCCTAGAGTGTTATGAATAATTCTTCAGTATCCGTGCGCTGTTGCAGGCACAAATCAGTATTTACGCTTGGGGAACTCTTTGGCTGCTACTTCCATCGGAAAAATCCCCTCTTCGGTAACGATACGTTTCTGAACCGGCTTGCCGGCCTTGATGTCCTTGACCGCGGCCATCAGTTGCGGGCCCAGCAAGGGGCTGCATTCCACCGACACATTGAGCTTGCCGGCCATCATGGCCTCAAAAGCGCCCTTGACGGCATCGATCGAAATGATGGTGATGTCCTTTGCCGGCTTCATGCCCGCCTCTTCAATCGCCTGGATCGCGCCTATGGCCATGTCGTCGTTGTGCGCGAAGAGCACATTGATCTTCTTGCCTTCGGCCTTGAGGAAGGCTTCCATCACTTCCTTGCCTTTGGCCCGGGTGAAGTCGCCCGTCTGCGAACGGATGATCTTGAACTTCGGGTCGGCCTTGATGATTTCTTCAAAACCTTTTTTGCGGTCGATGGCCGGTGCGGAGCCCACGGTTCCCTGCAGCTCGACGATATTGACCTGGCCGGTGGTGCCCTTCATTTTCTCGACCAGCCAGCGGCCTGCCTTGCGGCCTTCTTCCACAAAATCGGAGCCCATGAAGGAGACATACAGCGAGGTGTCCTTGACGTTGACGGAGCGGTCGGTCAGGACCACCGGAATCTTGGCGGCCTTTGCCTCGCGCAAAACGGTTTCCCAGCCCGACTCCACCACGGGCGAGAACGCGATCACGTCCACTTTTTGCGCGATGAAAGAGCGGATCGCCTTGATCTGGTTTTCCTGCTTTTGCTGCGCATCGGAGAACTTGAGTTCGATGCCGGAGTCTTTGGCGGCCGATTTGATGGATTCGGTGTTGGCGGTGCGCCATTCGCTCTCCGCGCCCACCTGGCTGAAGCCCAGCACGATGGGTTTTTGCGCCCAGGCCGAAGCCGGCAGCAAGCCGGCAAGAGGGGCGCACGCGAGCGCGGCGGCGAGGGTACGGCGATTGATCTTCATGTTGTCTCCTTTGGTTGAAATTGAACTGACAGCTCTCCCGTGATCTTCATACGGCTCAGGCCAGCACGTAGCCGGTCTTGACCGTGGTGTAAAACTCCGCGGCGTAACGGCCTTGCTCGCGCGAGCCGTAGCTGGATCCCTTGCGCCCGCCGAAGGGCACGTGAAAGTCGACACCCGCCGTGGGCAGGTTCACCATGGTCATGCCGACTTCGGCGTGGCGCTTGAAATGCATGGCGTGCTTGAGGGAGCTTGTGCAGATGCCGGCGCACAGGCCGAAAGGCGTGTCGTTGGCCAGGGCCAGCGCGTGTTCAAAGTCATCGGCCTGCAGCACGCATGCGACGGGCCCGAAAATCTCTTCGCGCGCGATGCGGTGCTCGGGCCGGGCCAGGAAAAGCGCCGGGTTCATGTAATGCCCCGGTGTCGGGCGTTCGAGCAGTTCGCCGCCCCAAACATGCTCGGCGCCCTCATTGCGCCCTATCTCCAGATACGATTGATTCAGGTCAAGCTGGCCCTGGTCGACCACGGGGCCCATTTCAATACCTTGTTCCAGCGCGTGGCCCACCTTGAGCGCGGCGATGCGGTGGCGCAGCCGAGCGACGAAGGCGTCATGCACGGGCGCCTCCACGATGAGGCGGCTGGACGCGGTGCAGCGCTGGCCCGTCGAAAAATACGAACCCTGCACAGCGCATTCGACGGCCCGGTCAAGGTCGGCATCGGCCAGCACCACCAGCGGGTTTTTGCCGCCCATTTCAAGCTGCACCTTGGCGCGGCGCGCGGCGGCGGACTGGAGAATGCGTTCGCCGGTCGACACCGAGCCTGTGAAGCTCAGCGCATGGACCAGGGGATGGTCGACCAGCGTTTGCCCGACTTCCCGGCCGCTGCCCATGACAAGGTTGAACACGCCCGCGGGCAAGCCGCAGCGGCTAATGATTTCCGCCAGCGCCCATCCGCAGGTGGCGACCAGCTCGGCCGGCTTGAAGACCACCGTGTTGCCATAGGCCAATGCGGGTGCGATCTTCCAGGCCGGGATCGCCAGCGGGAAATTCCACGGCGCGATGATTCCCACCACGCCGACGGGTTCACGTGTCACGTCGACCTGGATACCGGGCCGCACCGATGCCATGGTCTCGCCCTGCACGCGCAGCGCTTCCCCCGCGAAAAACTTGAAGATCTGGCCGGCCCGCGCCGCTTCGCCCACACCTTCGGGCAATGTTTTTCCTTCTTCCCGCGCCAGCAGCATGCCCAGCTCATCCTTGCGCGCCAGGATCTCGCTGCCTATCTGGTCGAGTACGTCAGCGCGGCGCTGCGGGGTGCTGTGGCTCCAGTGCGGCAAGGCCTCGGACGCGGCCCGGATGGCGAGTTCGGTCTGGTTGCGGTCGGCACGCGCGTATTCGCTCACCACCTCCCGGGTATCCGAGGGATTGGTGCTGGTGCCTGTTGTTGTGCCGGTTTCCCAGCGCCCGTTGATGTAATGCCGGGCGCTTTGCTGCAGCTCGCCGAATTTCATGAAAGCCTCGTTTTTTGTCACGCTGCAGTCTATGATTCATTTTGATATCGATCTAATCGTTTTTTTGACAAAATAGATATCGTTCTACGCATTCTGGAAAACCCGATGAGTACTTATAACCACTGGTTCATACGCGCGCGGCTCAAAACCCGGCAATTGCTGCTGCTGGTGGCGCTCGCCGAAGAAGGCAACATTCACCGCGCGGCGCAGGTCCTCAGCATGACGCAGCCGGCCGCGTCCAAGCTGCTCAAGGACCTGGAAGATGTGCTGGAAGTCCCGCTGTTCGAGCGCCTTCCGCGCGGCATGCGGCCGACCTGGTATGGCGAGACCATGATCCGCCACGCGCGCATGGCGCTGGCCAGCCTGAACCAGGCGCACGACGAGCTCACCGCGCTCAAAACCGGGCACTTCGGCCATGTCGGCATCGGCGCGATCACCTCGCCGGGGCTGGCCTTGCTGCCCTCGGCGGTCGCCGTGGTCAAACAGGAGCACCCGAGCCTGCGCATCTCGCTGGACATCGAAACCAGCCCGGTCCTGCTGGAGCGGCTGGAGCAAGGCAGGCTGGACATCCTGGTGGCACGCCTGTTTGCCGAGCACGACAAGACGAATCTGCGCTATGAGCCCCTGGTCGAGGAACCGGTCTGCGCCATGGCCAGGCCGGGGCATCCGCTGCTGGGCGTGTCGGGCCTCACCCTGCGCGACGTGGTGGCGGCCGCCTGGATMGTGCCGCCTGCGGGCAGCGTGCTGCGGCACCGGTTCGAACTGATGTTCCAGGAAGACGGGCTGGCGCCGCCGATCAACGTGGTCGAGTCCTCAGCGCTGCTTTTCATCACGCGCATGCTGCAGCAAAGCGACATGGTGGCCGTGGTCGCGGCCGACGTGGCGCGGTATTACGCCGCGCACGGCCTCGTCTCGGTGCTGCCGCTGGACATGCCCTGCCACATGGACGCCTTCGGCATCATCACCCGCACCGACCGCCTGCCTTCGCCCGCCGCGAAAGTCATGATGAAGGCGCTGAAGACGGCCAGCTTCACGCTGTATGGACGCAAGTTGGAGGCGGACTAAAACCCGCGCTGCTCAGACCAGAGACACCGCGGAACCGGCTTTGCCGGGCCGCCAGTGTCGCCCCCTTGAGGGTGGGGGTGCCGAAGGCGCTTCGGGGAGGGCCGGACTAAACCCAGCCGGCATCCACCTTGAACTCCTGCGCCGTGCACATGGCGGCGTCGTCGGAGGCCAGGAACAGCACCATGCGGGCGATGTCGTGGGGCAGCAGTTTGTCGGGCAGGCACTGGTTGCGCTCGAGTTCCTTCTCGCCTTCGGCATTCAGCCAGAGCTCGATCTGCCGCTCGGTCATGACCCATCCCGGCGATACGGTGTTGATGCGGATGCGATCGCGGCCCAGTGTTTTCGCGAGACCGCGCGTCAGGCCGTTCACCGAAGACTTGGCGATGGCGTAGCACGGGTAACCGGTGCCCTTGCCCTGCCAGCCGGTGGAACCCAGATTGATGATGGAGCCGGCGCCCAGCCGCTGCATGCCCGGCACCACCGACTGGATCGCAAAAAAAGCCGGCCGCTCGTTGATCGCGATGCGGTCGTCATAGTAGGCGGGGGTCACGGACTCCAGGCTGTGGCGGTCATCGCTGGCAACGTTGTTGACCAGCACCGAGAAATCGCCCAGTGCGCCCGCCGCCTCGGCGATGGCAGCCTGCAGGGCGGCCACGTCCCGCACGTCGCAAGCGCGCCACCACGGGCGGGTGTGCCCCGCATCCGCGAGCTGCTGCGCAAGCGCTTCGCTGGCCTCCTTGGCGACATCAATAAAGCCAACGCGCGCGCCCTGTTGCGCGAACGCCGTCACGATGGCGGCGCCTATGCCGCTTCCTCCGCCGGTGACAAACACCGAGCGCTGGTTCAGGCTGGGGAAGACAGACAGGATGCCGGCGGCGGGCGCGGTGCGCATGGGAAGGGAGCTGGAAATGTTTGACATTGCAATTTATGTATCAATGAATTTATAAATAATAAGTTTTCAACATCACTATGCATTGATATTATCCATCGCGTCAAGAAAAAAAGGCTGCGGTGCTCAACGCCGGCCCGCAACAACAGGGGACATCAGTGACATCGATTCTGGACATGCCCACGACCCTGGCGGTGCCCGACAGGGCGCATTGCGTTCATCCGGCCGGGGCCCTGCTCGGTGAAGGCACGCTGTGGTCGCCGCGCGAGCAGTCCCTGTACTGGGTGGACATCCTTGGGCGCCGCCTGCACCGCTTCCGCCCGGCCACCGGCGCGCGTAGCAGCTGGTCTTTTGACGAGGAAATTTCCGCGCTGGCCGAGCGGGCTTATGCGCCCGGCCTGATCGTGACCCTGCGGCACGGCTTCGCGCTGTTTGATCCCGCGTCGAACACCGCGCCGACCTACCTGCACCAGCCCGAAGCCGACTTGCCGGGCAATCGCTTCAATGACGGCAAGTGTGATGCGCAAGGCAGTTTCTGGGCAGGGACCATGGACTTTGATTGCACGGCCCCGACCGGCGCGCTGTATCGCTACGACCCCGACGGCCGATGCACGCGCCATGATGAAGGTTTTGCGGTGACCAACGGCCCCACCTGGTCCGTCGACGCGCGCACCCTGTATTTCAACGACACGGTCAACGGCCGTATTTATGCCTATGACTTCGATACCGGAGCCGGCAGCTTGTCGAACAAACGGCTCTGGCTGGCCTTTGCGCCGGGTGACGGCGTGCCCGACGGCATGACCACCGATGCCGCGGGCCGCCTGTGGATTGCCCACTGGGGCGGCGCCTGCGTCAGCTGCCATGACCCGGTCACCGCGCGGGAGCTGTGCCGCGTGCCGCTGCCGACAAGCCATGTGACCAACTGCGCCTTTGGCGGGCCGGACATGCGCACGCTTTTTATCAGCACCGCCCGGACCGGGCTCACGCCCGAACAGCTCGCCGACCAGCCGCTGGCCGGCGGCCTGTTCGCGGTGGCCATGGAAAGCCCGGGCCTGCCCGCAGGTTTGTTCGGCGGCTGATGGCATGGACGACAGCACCATGGACTACCCCAACCGTGAAAGATCGCCATGACTGATTCCGCGCATCCCGTTGTCTGGCTGCGCCACGCCGGCCAGCGCCTGGGGCTGCTGCCCTCGCTGGGCGGCAGCGTGGCCGCCTGGCAACTTGAGCGCCCGCAAGGGCCGCTGGACCTCTGGCGGCCCTGGGACGGCAAAACAGAAGACCTCTACCAGACCGCTTCGTTTGCCATGGTGCCCTGGTCCAACCGCATCAGCAGTGGCGGCTTCACGCATGCCGGGCAGTTTCACGCGATGCGGCCCAACCGCAAAGGCGAACCCTATCCCATCCATGGCGACGGCTGGCTGCAACCCTGGCAGCTTTCGCAGCCGGCCGCCGACACCCTGGTGATGACGCTGGTGTCGTATGGCTTCGATGGCAACCCGTATGACTACGAAGCCGTGCAGACTTTCCGGCTGGTAGACGGCGGGCTGGACCAGCGGGTACAGGTGCGCCACCTGGGCGTCACGCCGCTGCCCTACGGCCTGGGCGTGCACCCCTGGTTCCCCCGCACCCCACAAACGCGGATTAGCGCGCCTGTGCAAGGTGTTTGGCTCTGCGGCGACGATCCGCTGCCGATTGGGCACACGACGGACTTTCCGGCCGGCTGGAACCTGAACGAAGGCGCGCCGGCCAACGGCCCGCTCATCGACAACGGCTACACCGGCTGGGGCGGCGAAGCCCGCATCAGCTGGCCCGAGCTGGGCCTGCAACTCACGGCCCGCATGCCGGACTTCGAGGAAGACGGCGGCGCGGCGCAGCACTTTTGCCTGGTCTACCGGCCGCCGCAGGGCCCCGCGTTTTGTTTTGAGCCGATCACGCAGCCCATCGATGCCTTCCACCTGCCGGGGCAACCCGGCCTGCGTGTGCTGGGGCCCGGGGAGCAGTTTTCGCTCAACATTCAGTGGCGCATCGAAGGCGCGGCCACGCGGGGCTGAACCGGCACAGACCCTTAAACCTGGCCTGTCAGGCGGCGGGCGGCTTCAAGTACCGGCTTGACATGGGTTTCGCTGTAACGGTTGGCAGGCATGGTCAGCGTCACCGCGCCCGCCAGTATGCCGTCGGCCCTGAACACCGGCGCTGAAATGCCGGCCACCTCGGCCAGCCGGTCGCCAACAGCCGTGTAGTAACCCTGTTCGCGGATCCTGGCGTAAAGCTGGTGGTCTTTTCGTGCGGCGGCCCTTGCCCTCCCGGTGTCGAACGCGATCAGGATGCGGGCGCCCGTACCGCGATCAGCGGGCAGCAGGTCACCGGCCCGGATGTGGTCGCGGATCGGCTGCGGCGAGTCCACGCGGTACAGGCACAGGCGCGCCTCGCCCTGGCGCACGTGGTAGGCCGCGCTTTCGCCGGTAGCCGCGACCAGCTCGCGCAGCACCGGCAGCACCACGCGGTCCAGCGAAAACGAAGCGGCGTACACCGCGTTGAGGCGCGCCACCTCATTGCCCAACCCGTAGCTGCCGTCGTCCAGGCGCTGTACCAGGCGCGCGTGCTCAAGCGAGGGCGCGTCCCCCCGGGCCCGCGCCGCCGGGGGCGGCATCGCTGTCGGCGAGGGATTCGATCTGGGCTTTGCGGGGCATGGCACCTTTCAAGGCTTGCGCGCCGCGCGGCTTGACAAGCCGGCGCTTAACGCGGAACATTTCATTAGAAAGAACTACGTTCCATCTTACAGAACATCAAGCATGAACACAAGCCCCGCCCACTTTACCCGCCCGGACGTGCTGGTCAGCGAAGTCGGCCCGCGCGACGGCCTGCAGTCGGTCAAAGCCGTCATGCCGACGGCCTACAAACTTCGCTGGATCACAGCCCTCTACGATGCCGGCCTGCGCGAGATCGAGGTCGCATCGTTCGTGCCGGCCAGATTGCTGCCGCAGATGGCCGACGCGGCCGAGGTGGTGCGGCACGCCCTCACCTTGCCGGGCCTCACGGTCATGGCGCTGGTGCCCAATCTTCGCGGCGCGCAGGCGGCTCTGGCGGCCGGCGTGCACAAACTGACGCTGCCGGTGTCGGCCAGCGCCGCGCATTCGCTGGCCAATGTGCGCAAGACGCGCGAAGAGATGGTGGAGGAAGTGCGTGCCATTGCGGCGCTGCGCCGCGATACCGCGCCGCAGGTGAAGGTCGAGACCGGCATTTCCACCGCCTTCGGCTGCACCTTGCAGGGCGAGGTCGCCGAGGATGACGTCATCCGCCTGGCGGCCCAGTGCATTACCGCGGGCGCCGACGAAGCTGGCCTGTCGGACACCACGGGTTATGCCAATCCAGCGCAGGTCAGGCGCCTGTTCAGGCGGCTGCGCGCGGAGATCGGCGAACACGCCGGCGCCGCGCATATGCACAACACGCGCGGCCTTGGCCTGGCCAACTGCCTGGCCGCCTATGAGGAAGGCGTGCGCACCTTCGATGCCTCGCTGGGCGGCCTGGGCGGCTGCCCCTATGCGCCGGGCGCGTCGGGCAATGTGGTCACCGAGGACCTGGTCTTCATGTTCGAGGCCATGGGTGTTTCGACCGGCGTGGACCTGGGCCGGCTGATGGCCGCGCGCGAGCCGCTGCGGGCCGGGCTGCCGGGCGAGGCGATTTACGGCATGACACCCGAGGCGGGCTTGCCCAAGGGTTTTGTACAGGGAGGTACGCATGCCTGAAGCCGATTCCACAGCCAGGCCCCTGCCCTATGCGGGGCTGCGTGTCGTCGAGTTCACCCACATGGTCATGGGGCCGACCTGCGGCATGCTGCTGGCCGACCTGGGCGCCGAGGTCATCAAGGTCGAACCGATTGCCGGGGACAACACCCGCAAGCTGATCGGCTCGGGCGCGGGATTTTTTCCCATGTTCAACCGCAACAAAAAAAGCATCGCCGTCGACCTGCAGAAACCCGAAGGGCGTGAGCTGGTGCTCAAGCTCATCGCGACGGCCGATGTGGTCAGCGAGAACTTCAAGCCCGGCACCATGAAAAAGCTGGGCCTGGACTACGCCAGCCTGTCGCGACTCAACGAGCGCTTGGTTTACGTGAGCCACAAAGGTTTCCTGCCCGGCCCTTACGACCACCGCACCGCACTCGACGAGGTGGTGCAGATGATGGGCGGCCTGGCCTATATGACGGGACGCGCCGGCGACCCGCTGCGCGCCGGCAGCAGCGTCAACGACATCATGGGCGGCATGTTCGGTGCCATTGGCGCCATGGCCGCACTGGCCGCGCGCGAGAAAACGGGGAAAGGCCAGGAAGTGCAGTCCGCGCTGTTTGAAAACAACGTCTTCCTGGTGGCGCAGCACATGATGCAGTTCGCCGTGACCGGCCAGCCGGCCGCACCCATGCCCAGCCGCATTTCGGCCTGGGCGGTTTACGACGTGTTCACGGTCCGGGACGGCGAGCAGATTTTCCTGGCTGTCGTGAGCGACACGCAGTGGGCGGTTTTCTGCGAGGCCTTCGGCCTGCAGGATCTGCGCGCCGACCCGCGCCTGCAAAGCAACAACGACCGCGTGCGCGCGCGCGATTGGCTGATGCCGCTGCTGCGCTCGCACCTGGCCGGGCATAGCGCCGCCGAACTCGGCGCCGTGTTTGAAATGCATGCGCTGCCCTTCGCGCCCATCACCCGGCCGCAAGACCTGTTCGAGGACCCGCACCTCAAGGCCACCGGCGGGCTGGCGCCCATCACCCTGTGCGACGGCGAGCGCGCGGGGCAGGTGACGTCCACCGTGCTGCTGCCGCTCACGCTGGGCGGTGAGCGCCCCGGCGTGCGCATGAACCCGCCCCGGCTGGGAGAACACACGCAGGAACTGCTGCGGGAGCTGGGCTATGCCGACGACGCCATTGAGGGCTTGAAGGCCGCCGGCGTCACACGCTGAGCATTTCAAAGCAAAAAAACACAACAACATCAACGGAGACAAGATTGAACAAAAAACTGAAAACGGTTTTGCTGGCCGCGGGCCTGGGCCTCGTCCAGCTCACGGCATGGGCGCAAACCACCTGGCCGGCCAAACCCATCCGCATCGTCGTGCCCTTCCCGGCGGGCGGGCCGACCGACATCACGGCGCGTGTCGTGGGGCAGGCCATCGGCGAGTCGCTCAAGACGCCCGTGATGGTGGAAAACAAGGCGGGCGGCCACGGTTTCATTGGTGTGGGCGAGGCTGCCAAGGCGCCGGCGGATGGCTACACCCTGATGATGGCCAGCATAGGGACCATGGCCATCAACCCCCGGCTGCACGAGAAGATTCCCTACGACGCCAACAAGGATTTCGCGCCGGTGTCCCTGGTGGTGACCGTGCCCATCGTGGTGGTGGCAAATCCGCGGGTGCTGCCGGTGGGCACCCTGCCGGAACTCGTCGCGCAGCTCAAGGCCAATCCCGGCAAGGTCAATTTCGCGTCGGCCGGCAACGGCGGCTCCTCCCATCTGGTGCCCGAGTACTTCAAGTACCGCACGGGCACTTTCATGACGCATGTTCCCTATAAGGGTTCGGGCCCCGCCATCAGCGACGTGGTGGCGGGCCAGGTGCAGCTGATGTTTGACACCCTGCTGACCAGCACGCCTTTTGTGAAAAGCGGCAAACTCAAAATGCTGGGCGTCACCACCGCGCAGCGCCTTCCGCAATATCCCGACGTGCCGACGGTTGCGGAAGCCCTCAACATGAAGGACTTCGAGGCCTCGTCCTGGTATGCGCTTTACGCGCCCGCCGGCACGCCGCCCGACATCGTCAAGCGACTGTCCGCCGAGGTGGATGCGGCGCTCAAACAGCCTGCGGTGGCAAAACGCCTGACGGATTTGGGTGCCATACCTGTCGGCGGCCCACCGGAGAAGCTGGCCGCGTTCCAGCGTGCCGAGCAGGAGAAATGGGGCAAGGTGATCCAGATGGCAAAAGTCAAGCCGGATTGAGCCGTCCTGTTCAGCGCCCCCCGGCTGGACGAACCCAGCCACACGACGTCCATATCAATATCAATATCAATATCAATATCAACGGAGACAAGCATGAACAAAAACCTGAAAACCATTTTCGTCGTTGCCGGCCTGGGCCTCGCCCAGCTTCCGGCATGGGCGCAAAGCGCCTGGCCTGAAAAGCCGGTGCGCATCATCGTGCCCTATGCGCCCGGCGGCACCACCGATTACGCGGCGCGGCAGATCGCGCAAAAACTCACCGAGCAGACCAAGCAATCGTTTTACGTCGAGAACAAGGCCGGCGCCAGCGGCACCATAGGCACGGACCTGGTGGCCAAGGCCGCGCCCGACGGCTATACCCTGCTGACCAACGACACCACCTATGCCATGCTGCCCTCGCTGTTCAGCAAGCTGCCCTGGGACCATGCCAACGGCCTGGTGCCGGTGACAACCATCGCACAGACACCCGTGGTACTGGTGGTGGGCGTGAATTCGCCCTACAAGACGCTGGCCGAGCTGCTGGCTTTCGCGCAGAAAAATCCCGGCAAGCTCAATTTCGGCTCGGGCGGCCCCGGCAGCTCCACTCACCTGTCGGCAGAACTGCTGAAGAAGGAAGGCAAGCTCTTCATGACGCACATTCCCTACAAAGGCGCCGGCGAGGCCATGCTGGCTGTGGTGTCGGGCCAGGTCGATGTGCTGGTGACCGCCAGCCCGACGGCGATCCCGCAGGTCAAGGGCGGCAAGCTGCGCGCACTGGCCATCACCGGCGACAAGCGCCTGCCCAGCCTGCCCGACGTGCCCACCTTCAAGGAAGCGGGCCTGCGCGGCTACACGGTCACCAACTGGTTCGGCCTGGTGGCGCCCAAGGGCACACCGCCCGAGGTTGTCAACAAGCTGCAGGCGGAAGTCAAAAAAGCGCTGGCCGACCCGGCCCTGCGCGAGCGCCTGACACAGCAGGGCGCGCAGCCCGGCGGCATTTCGCCGGCAGACTTTGCCGGCTTCATCAAGCAGGAAACCATGATCTGGGGCGCTGTGGCCAGGCTGGCCGGCGTGAGACCCGAGTAAGCGTCGCAACATGTGGAACCTCTCGTTCACGCCGCCGCAAATCATTGAAGCCCGGGTCCTGACCCGCCTGCCGGACAGCATGCGCCAGCCCCGGCCCACGGCCTGGGTGGACGCCAACAAACCCGGCCACGTCATGGACAGCTTCCTGGAAGGCCCGGCCTTCGACCGCGCCGGCAACCTTTACCTCACCGACATTCCCTACGGCCGCATCTTCCGCGTCAGCCCCGATCTGCAATGGACGCAGGTCGCGCAGTACGAGGGCTGGCCCAACGGCCTGGCCGTGCACCAGGACGGCAGTGTCTGGATCGCCGACTACCAGCGCGGCATCCTCAGGCTGGACCCGGCCACGGGCCGTGTGGACACGCTGCTGGGCCACCGCAACAGCGAAGCCTTCAAGGGCGTGAACGACCTCACCTTCGACGCGCAAGGGCAGTGCTATTTCACCGACCAGGGGCAGACCGGCCTGCACGACGCCACGGGCCGCGTCTACCGGCTGTGCGAAAACGGCCAGCTTGACCTGCTACTGGGCAACGCGCCCAGTCCCAACGGCATCGTGCTGAGCGCCGACGGCAAGGTGTTGTTTGTCGCCGTGACGCGCGGCAATGCGGTGTGGCGCGCGCCGCTGTTACCCGACGGCTCCATTTCCAAGATGGGCGCCTTCCAGACCTTCTTCGGCGCCAGCGGCCCCGACGGCATGGCGATGGACGTGGAGGGCCGGCTGGTCGTCGCGCATGCCAGCCTGGGCGGCGCTTTTGTGCTCAATGCGCGCGGCGAGCTGACCCATTTCGTGCGCAGCCCCGTGGGCGCGACCGTCACCAATGTCGCCTTCCGGCCGGGCACGCGCGAGCTGCTCATGACGGAATCACAGACCGGCAGCGTGCTGACGGCGGAGCTGCCTGCGCAAGGCCAAGCCTTGTATTCGCACGGCACATCAAAATAGACGACGGAATAAGCAGGGATTCTCTGTTGATTACTGACATTCATGCGCATAATGAATGGGCATGGACAAACTCAAGCAGCTGGAATCCTTTGTCTCGGTGGTGGCGCGCGGCAGCCTGACGGCGGCCGCCAAATCCGAGGGCGTGGCCCCAGCCATCATGGGGCGGCGGCTGGATGCGCTGGAAGAGCGGCTGGGCGTGAAGCTGCTGGTGCGCACCACCCGGCGCATCGCGCTCACGCATGAAGGCAGCGCCTTCCTCGAGGACTGCCAGCGCCTGCTGGCCGACCTGGCCAACGCCGAAGCCAGCGTGTCGGCCGGCGGCGTCAAGGCCAGCGGCCATTTGCGCGTCACGGCGCCGGCGGGCTTCGGGCGGCGCCACGTCGCGCCGCTGGTGACCCGCTTCCGCGAGCAGCATGCCGACGTCACCATCTCGCTGAACCTCAGCGACCGCGTGGTGGACCTGGCGGGCGAAGGCTTTGACTGCGCGGTGCGCGTGGGCGACCTGCCCGATTCATCATTGGTCAGCGTGCGCATGGCCGACAACCGGCGCCTGTGCGTGGCCACGCCGCGCTACCTGAAAACCCACGGCACGCCGCAGCACCCCAGCGAACTGGCGCGCTTTGACTGCCTCACGCTGTCCAGCGACGCCTCGCAAACACGGGGCTGGGCCTTCCAGGTGGGCGGCGAGCTGATGCACCTCAAACCAGGCGGGCCCCTCGATTGTTCCGACGGCCAGGTCCTGCACGACTGGTGCCTGGCCGACTGCGGCATCGCCTGGCGCAGCACCTGGGAGGTCGAATCGGAGATCGCCGCCGGCCGGCTGACGGCGGTGCTGGAAGACTTCGCCGCGCCGCCCAACGGCATTTACGCGGTGTTCCCGCAGCGCAAGCATTTGCCGCTGCGGGTGCGCCTGTGGGTAGACTTCCTGAAGCACCACTACAGCCAGGCGGAGTTCTGGCGCACCCCGGCAGCCCCCGCCATCCCCAAAGCCTGACCATCCCAAACCGACGAGACTGAAAAAGGATCTTCCGATGACTCTCGAATCCCTCTTGGCCTATGCCCACCTGCTGGCCATCCTCACCATGGTGGTTTTTCTCGCGAGCGAAGCGGCGCTGTGCCGCGTCGAATGGCTGAACGCCGCCGTGGTCGAGCGGCTCGGCAAGATCGACATGGTGTACGGCATCTCCGCGGGCCTGGTCCTGCTGACCGGCCTGGCGCGCGTGTTCCTGGGCAGCAAGGGCGCGGCCTGGTATGCCCACAACCCCCTGCTCTATTTGAAGCTGGCGATGTTCCTGGTGATAGGCCTGGTCTCGATCAAGCCGACCCTGATGTTTGTGCGCTGGCGGCGCGCCCTGCGCGCCAGCGGCGCCCTGCCCGACGCGCCGGAGATCAAGAAAGCGCGCCGGCTGGTGATGGTGCAGGCGCACATCCTGCCGTTTATTCCGCTGGCGGCGGTATTCCTGGCACGGGGTTTTGGTTAAGGCCTAAGGCAGGGAGGGGACCGCAAAACTGGCCGGCGCCTCCCCACGCTGGCTCCGTTCCCACATCAATGTGTACGCGGACTCCATGTGGGCACAAAAGCGCTTCGTGTCGAACAGCGGATATTCAGACCGGTTACGCGATAGCCTCGCACGAATATCGGACAGCAGGTCCGCAGACCTTGCCAGCTTGAGGGCCAAGGCCTCATAGTCCGCCAGGCTTTCAGTGATCAGTTCCGGCAACCCCACCGCATTCAACAAACTGGCGGCCACCCGGCCAGGAAATGTCGTGCCCATACAAGTCAGAACGGGCAGCCCGGCCCACAAGGCATCGCTGGCAGTGGTATGCGCGTTATAGGGAAGTGTGTCCAGAAACAAATCCGCCAGTTTGTGCCGCGCCAGGTGCTTGTCCAGCTCGACCCGCGGCGCAAAGACCAGCCGTTCCGCTGCGACGCCGCGTCGCAGTGCCTCGGAGCGCAGGTTCCGCGCGACGGCGGTATTGTCTTCGAGCAGCCACAATACGCTGCCGCCGACCCCGGCCAGCAGGCGCATCCAGACGTCGAATACATCGGGCGTGATTTTGTAGTTGTTGTTGAAGCAGCAAAAAACAAAACCAGACGCCGGCAAGCCGCATTCCGCCCGGCCAGGCGTTGTTTTTGCAATCTGCCGCTGCGCATCGTTGGACTGGTAGCTGTCCGGCAGCCGGACTACTTTTTCAGAATAAAAAACCTCGTGCTCAGCGGGAATGACATGACGGTCCGCAAGGATGTAGTCGACATGATCCACGCCCATGCTTCCGGGAAAGCCCAGGTAATTGACCTGAACAGGCGCAGGCCTGTGGGCCAGAATTCCCGGCCGGCCATCCGTGGTGAATCCTTTCAGGTCAACCGCGATGTCGATTTCCATTTCCCTGAGCAAAGCGGCCGCTTCCCGGTCGCTCTTTGTTCGAACGTCGACAAACCGGTCAAACGAACGCAACAGGCGCTGGCGCATGGCCCCCCGGGAATCAGGGCCAAACGACAGCGCGACGATCTCAAAGCGTTCGTGATCATGAAGTTCAAACAGTTCAGCCATCAAATAAGCGGTGGCATGGTCATGAAAATCCGCGGAAAGATAGGCCACCCGAATCCTGTCATGCGCATGGCGCTCACCGTTCCACAAGGGCCTGTCCGAGGGCGGGCACGCCTCGCCGGCATGTGTCCGCGCGCACTGCAACAGCGCGGCCGCTGACGCTGTCGCCGCCAGCAGCGTGAATGGCTCGGCGGCTTTTTTCCCCGCCATGACCGCACTGTTCAATCGCTCCAGGTCCGACGCATACTGCGACCAATCACACGAATGCCTTTTCGAGCCAATCAGGTTTCCGATGGCATGGGGATATTCCGGCTCGATGTCGATCAATCGCGCAAAGGCACGTGCGGCGTCATCGTGCCGGCGCAAGCAACCCAGCATCGCGCCAAGATTCCCCAAGGCATCCGCATGCCGCGGCTCCAAGGCCAATGCCTGCTGAAAGGCCGCCAACGCCTCTTCATGCCGGTCCAGCCCTCCAAGCGCAATGCCGCGGTTGTTGAATGCCTCCGCGGAGTTCGGGTTCAGGGCGACCAGCTTGTCATAACTCGCCAACGCATCCTCAAACCTGTTGGACCTGCGGAACACATCTCCCAGCCGGCCATGAACCTGCGCATGATCCGGTTGAAGCTTCAACGCTGCCTGAAAACAATGAATGGCCCGCTCCAGATCGTTCTCGTACGCATACAGGCTGCCGAGCTGCGCGTGAAGATCCATCATCTCCGGGTATGCGGCAATTCCCTTGAGGGCAATTTCCTTGGCACGCCCGATTTGCCCGCTTTCCACCAGCATCTGGCACAAATCGCCATATACAAGCTCGAAGTCCCGCTTGAGGTCGAGCACCCGAACGAAGTTTTCTATGGCGATCTCTGTTTTGCCCTGCCTTTTGGCCATCAAACCGAGAAAATAAAAAGCGTCAGCCTGTCCCGGGTTGATGTCCAGGCTCCGCTGGAGCGCATGCTCCGCTTCTTGATAACGCTGTTGTTCACTGAGGGCGAACCCAAGATTGAGGCAGGCATCAGCGTCCTGCGGGTTGAGGGCAATCGCTTCACGGTAGCTGCTTGAGGCCTCGTCCAGCTTACCTTCAGCAAGAAAGGCATTTCCGCGACGCCTGAGGATATCGCCCGGCGGTGTTTGATCGATTGCCGTCGATGTGCCGTGCGCACCTTCCAGTGCTTTAACAGGGCTCGCCTGCTTCCCTGCATCGACGACGGCTTGCCTCAACCAATTGAACACCCCCATACGCTTCCTATTTATGACCAGGGACTCACACTGTATCGTGCGCAGTGCGCCTCACCTTTTAAAGCAGGCCGCGCACCAGCCAGAACGCCGTGCCCCACATCATCAGCGCGACCAGCAAATCCATGGCGCGCCATACCGCCGGTGAATTGAGCCGTCGCCCCACGCACCACAAGGCGACACCCAGGCCGGTAAACCACAGCAGCGAACCGGTGATGGCGCCCAGGCCGAAGACCGCGTTGTCGGGCTGCGTATAGGCCAGCGAGGCCGTGCCTATCACCACCGCCGTATCCAGCCAGGCATGGGGATTGAGCCAGGAAAGCGCCAGCGCCAGGCCGATGGCCTTGCGGCGCGAAATGGCCTGGTCGGCGAGCGGCGCGCCGTCGGCCGCCTGCGGCGCCGGCTGCAAAAAGCGCCGCATCGCCTGCGCGCCATAAACCATCAGCACCAGCGCGCCCGCGCCCGTCATCGCGCCCAGCAGTTTGTCGGACAGGCCGCCCAGTTGCGCCAGCCCCATCACGCCCAGGCCGATAAGCGCCACGTCTGTCAGCACGCAGACGGCGACCGTGAGCCACAGGTGCTGGCGCAGCAGGCCCATGCGTATCACGTGGGCATTTTGCGGGCCTATGGCCATGATCAGCGACAGGCTCAGGACCATACCGGTCAGGAAAGCGGGGGCGGCAAGGGGGTTCATGGCGGTTCTTTGAGTAGATGTCGGTTCTGTACGCAGTGTCCCGCAAAGTCGATAATGCTTAAACAAAGTTAACTAAAACTAGCTTTGATCAATTAATACTTGATGAATCAACCATGCTCGACGCCCGACAACTGGACGCCCTGGCCGCCGTGATCGAACACGGCAGCTTCGGCGATGCCGCCAAAGCCCTGAGCCTGACACTGGCCGCCGTGTCCCTGCGCATCAAATCGCTGGAAGACGCGCTGGGCCAGCGCCTGCTGGTGCGGGGCAAGCAGGTGCGCGCCACGCCGGCCGGCCAGGCACTGCTCGGCCATGTGCGGCAACTGCGGCTGATGGAATCCGATTTACTGGCGGGCCTGCAGGGCGGCGGCAAGGCCGGGCGCCTGCAAAGCCTCAGCGTGGCGGTGAATGCGGATTCCCTGAGCAGCTGGTTTTTACCGGGCGTGGCGCCGGTGCTGCATGAGCATGGCCTGCTGCTGGACGTGGTGGTGGACGACCAGGACCACACCCACGATGCGCTCAAAAGCGGTGACGTCACCGGCTGCGTGACCACGCTGGCCCAGGCCATGCGCGGCTGCGTGGCCGAGCCGCTGGGCGTGATGCGCTACCGCTGCATGGCCTCGCCGGCGCTGGTTGCGCAGTGGAGCGAGCCCGCAGTAGGCAAGGCGGCGGGACCGAATCGCCTGGCCCACCGCCTGCTGGCCAGCCCGGCCGTGATCTTCAACCGCAAGGACGCGTTGCAGGACGCCTTCCTGGCGCAGCACTTCAAGCTGCGTGATGCGCTCTACCCGCGCCACTTCGTGCCGGCCGTCGATGCCTTCGAGCTCGCGCTGGAACTCGGCATGGGCTGGGGCATGGTGCCCGACATCCTGCTGGCGGCGCGCACCCACCGCCCGCCGCTGCAGGAAGTGTTGCCGGGCTGCGCGGTCGATGTGCGGCTGTATTGGCAGCACTGGGCGCGCGAACCGCTGGCGGCGCAGCGGCTGACGCAGGCCGTCAAGCAGGCGGCGAAGCAGCAGTTGCTGCAGGATTGACGCGGGCAAAAAAACAGCCTGCCGGGTCGTCCCCGGCAGGCTGCCGTGCTGAAGCTGGGCTGGTTTACTTGCTCAGGCACTCTTTCATGAAGGCCTTGCGCTCGTCGCCTTTTTTGCCCTTGGCGTCGGCGTTGCAGGTTTTCATCTTGGTTTGCTGGGTGGGTGCCGCGGCCTTGGCGCTCAGGCATTCCTTCATGAAGGCCTTACGCTCATCGCCCTTCTTGCCCTCGGCGTCCTTGTTGCAGGTGCCCATCTTGGTCTGCTGCGCGGTCTTGGCGGGAGCGTCCGCGGCATGCGCCACCGGAGACAGAATGGCGGCGGCGGCAAATGCGAAGGCGGTCAGGGATAACAGCTTTTTCATGATGGCTCCATGGGTTGGGAATCGGGATTGAGTTCCGGCTGGAATTCCAACACATAACGCCGGGCCGGGCAAATTCGATGACCGGGTATCTGCGGGCCCCAGGCGGCGCATGGCTTAACCGTAAAATCAGACGATGCTCTCGATTAAAAAAGACCTGCTCACGGCCCTGGCCGCGGGCCTGGAAGAACTTTCCACCGGCGCGGGCGACAAGGCCGCGTTTGAATCCCCCAAGGTTGCGGCCCACGGCGACCTCGCCTGCACGGCCGCCATGCAGCTGGCCAAGCCGCTCAAACTGAATCCGCGCCAGGTCGCCGAAAGCCTGCGCGCCATCTTGCTCAAGGCCCCGGCTTTCGAGCGCTGGGTGGACGCCATCGAGATCGCCGGCCCCGGCTTCATCAACATCCGCCTCAAGCCCGCCGCCAAACAGGAAACCGTGCGCGAGGTGCTGCAGGCCGGCGTCGCCTACGGCACGCAAGCCGAGAGCAGCGGGCGGCGCATGATCGTCGAGTTCGTCTCGGCCAACCCGACCGGACCGCTGCACGTGGGCCACGGCCGGCAGGCCGCGCTGGGCGACGCGATCTGCAACCTCTTCGCCACCCAGGGCGCGCAGGTGTGGCGCGAGTTCTATTACAACGACGCGGGCGTGCAGATCCAGACCCTGGCCGCCAGTACCCAGGCGCGCGCCAAGGGCCTCAAGCCCGGCGACGCCGGCTGGCCCGAGTCAGCCTACAACGGCGACTACATCGCCGACATCGCGGCCGACTTCCTGGCGAAAAAGACGGTCAGCTCGGACGACCGCGAATTCACCGCCTCGGGCGACGTGGAAGACATGGACTCGATACGCCAGTTCGCGGTGGCCTACCTGCGCCACGAGCAGGACCTGGACCTCAAGGCCTTCTCGGTGAAGTTCGACAACTATTACCTCGAGTCCAGCCTGTACAGCTCGGGYCGCGTCGACGCCACCGTGGCCAGACTGAAGGATGCCGGCAAGACCTATGAGCAGGACGGCGCGCTGTGGCTGAAGTCGACCGACTACGGCGACGACAAAGACCGCGTGATGAAAAAGAGCGACGGCAGCTATACCTACTTCGTGCCCGACGTGGCCTACCACCTGGCCAAATGGGAGCGCGGCTTCGGCAAGGCGATCAACATCCAGGGCATGGACCACCACGGCACCATCGCCCGCGTGCGCGCCGGGCTGCAGGCCGCCGGCGAGGACATCCCCCAGGGCTACCCCGACTACGTGCTGCACACCATGGTGCGCGTGATGCGCAACGGCGAGGAGGTCAAGATCTCCAAGCGCGCCGGCAGCTACGTCACCCTGCGCGACCTGATCGAATGGACCAGTGCCGACGCCGTGCGCTTCTTTCTGCTCAGCCGCAAGCCCGACACCGAATACATCTTCGACATCGACCTGGCGCTGGCCAAGAACAATGAGAACCCGGTGTACTACGTGCAGTACGCGCACGCGCGCATCTGTTCCATCCTCACCACCTGGGCCGGCCAGGGCGGCGACGAAGCCAGCCTGAAGTCTGCCGACCTGTCGGCGCTGGACAGCCCACAGGCCCAGGCACTGATGCTGCTGCTCGCCAAATACCCCGAGATGCTGGCCAACGCAGCAGCCGGCCTGGCGCCGCACGACGTGGCGTTTTACCTGCGCGAGCTGGCCGCGAACTACCACAGCTACTACGATGCCGAACGCATCCTGGTCGATGACGAGGCCGTCAAGCGTGCCCGGCTGGCACTGGTCGCGGCGACCGCGCAGGTGTTGCACAATGGCCTCGCGGTGCTGGGCGTGAGCGCCCCGCGCAAGATGTAATGCAGACACGCGTTAGCACCCTAATTTTCAGGACAAGACAATGAACGTGGGCAAGGGAATGAACACTCAAAAAGGCGGAACCCTGCTGGGTTTGGTGATTGGCGCCTTGATCGGCCTGGGCGCCGCGCTGGCCGTGGCGGTCTACATCACCAAGGTGCCCGTGCCTTTCATGAACAAAAGCCAGGCACGCAGCCCCGACAGCGATGCCGCGGAAGCCAARAAGAACAAGGACTGGAACCCGAACGCGCCGCTGGCCGGCAAGAACCAGCCCAAGCCGCCGGCGCCTGCCCAGGGCCCCGCCGAAACGCCCAGCGTCGCCGTTCCCGACCCGTCCGCCGGCCCCAAGGCCGCCGCCTCGGCGCCCGCCAAAACCGCCGCCAAGCCCGCACCCGCGGCCGATCCGCTGGGTGACCTGGCCAAAGCCAAGGTCGAAGGCCTGTCGTCCAGCCCGGGCGTGGACCCTTTCAGCTACTTCATCCAGGCCGGCGCCTTCCGCACGCCCGAAGATGCCGAACAGCAGCGCGCCAAGCTGATGCTGCTGGGCATGCAGGCCAAGGTTACCGAGCGCGAACAGGCCGGCCGCACCGTGTACCGCGTGCGCCTCGGGCCTTTCGACAAAAAGGAAGACGCCGACAAAGCCAAGGAGCGGCTGGACAACAATTCCATCGAAACCGCCCTGGTCCGCGTGCAGCGCTGACGATAGGCTGAACTTTTCACGAGGCTGGTGTACAAACCCCTGTGCCCCGCACCCTGAGGGCCGCCGTCCGGAGGGGCGGCTTACCCACCATTTCTGTCATACCAGGAGAAGAATCTGATGCAACGCCGTGAGTTTTCGTTTACAGCCGCCTCGGCTGCCGTCGCCACCCTGGGCGGCATCGCCCTGCCCACCATGGCGCAAGCCCAGGCCAAGGCCTTCAAGGACGGCGCCGATTACCTGACGCTGGACAAGCCGGCGCCCACCGAGGTCCCCGCGGGCCAGGTGGAGGTGGTCGAGTTCTTCTGGTACAGCTGCCCGCATTGCAACGCCTTTGAGCCTCAGCTCGAAGCCTGGATGAAGCAGGCGCCCAAGGATGTGACCGTGCGGCGCGTGCCGGTGGCCTTCCGCCCCGATTTCGAACCCCAGCAGCGCCTTTTTTACGTGCTGGAGGCCATGGGCAAGGTCGAGGAGCTCCACAAAAAGGTGTTTTACGCCATCCACGTGGAAAAACTCGCGCTCGCCAATGCCGACTCGATTACCACCTGGGCCGAGAAGCAGGGCATCGACAAAGCCAAGTTCGTCGAGATGTACAACTCCTTCACGGTCACCACCAAAGCCCGCAAGGCCACGCAGCTGCAGGACATCTACAAGGTCGACGGCGTGCCGGCCCTGGGCATTGCCGGGCGCTACTACACCTCGGCCACCCTGGCCCAGAGCATGGGTCGTGCCCTGCAGGTCACGGATGCGCTGATCGCGCAGTCGCGCGGCAAGGGCAAATAAGACGCTCCGGGCCCATAGCGGCCCGCCGCCCCAAAACCCGCCTCATTCCAGGCGGGTTTTTTTATGCCCCTAATATTCCCCGTGCAAGCTATTCCCGCGGCTTGCATGGCTACAATGGCCGAACCCCAAAGCAGCAAGATTCGTGCCTTATGAAACACCCCCTTATTTCCCTCCTCCTGCCGGCCGCTTTGGCGCTGGGGGCGGCGTTTCCGGCCTGGGCTGAAAAAGCCGACCGGGACAAGCCCATGAACGCGGAGGCCGACGCCCTGCGCTATGACGACCTCAAGCAGACCAGCGTGTTCACCGGCAACGTGGTGATCACCAAGGGCACGACCATCGTGCGCGGCGCGCGCGTCGACGTCATGCAGGACCCCGAGGGCTACCAGCAGGCGGTCTCCATCGCGGCGCCCGGCAAGCTGGCCTTCTACCGCAAAAAGCGCGACGGTGTGGACGAATACATCGAAGGCGAAGGCGAGCGGATTGAATACGACAGCCGCGCCGACCTCGTCAAATTCATCAAGCGCGCCGTGGTGCGCCGCTACAACGGCGCCACCCTGGTGGATGAAACCACCGGCGCCGTGATCGTCTACGACAACAACACCGACGTCTTCACCGTGGACGGCGGCGTGCAGAACCAGACCGCCGCCAACCCGAGCGGCCGGATACGCGCCATGCTCTCGCCGCGCGCCGCCGCGTCGGCCCCGGCCCCGGCCACCGCACGCGCGGCCCCGCCCGCCGCCCTGCGCCCCAGCACCACGCTGGGCACTGAAAAGAACTAGAAAGAACCTTTCACAGATGGATGTGGTGACTGACACTTCGGCGGCCCCGGCCGCGACCCCCAGCCGCCTCGTTGCGCAAGGGCTGCAAAAATCCTACGGCAGCCGCAAGGTCGTTCAGGACGTCTCGGTGGCCGTGCAAAAAGGCGAGGTCGTGGGCCTGCTGGGCCCCAACGGCGCCGGCAAGACGACTTCGTTCTACATGATCGTGGGCCTGGTGCGCGCCGACGCGGGCGAGATCTCCATCGACGGCCAGTCGGTCGAGCACATGCCGATTCACCTGCGCGCCCGCCTGGGTCTGAGCTACCTGCCGCAGGAAGCCTCGATCTTCCGCAAGCTCACGGTAGAAGAAAACGTGCGCGCCGTGCTCGAACTGCAGCTGGGCGCGAACGGCAAGCCGCTGGGCCGCGCCGAGATCGAGTCGCGGCTGGACGGCCTGCTGCAGGACCTGCGGGTGGACCACCTGCGCAATTCGCCGGCGCCGGCGCTGTCGGGCGGCGAGCGCCGCCGCGTCGAGATCGCGCGCGCCCTGGCGACCCAGCCGCGCTTCATCCTGCTSGACGAGCCKTTTGCCGGYATYGACCCGATYGCSGTGATCGAGATCCAGCGCATCATTGGCTTCCTGAAGTCGCGCGGCATCGGCGTGCTGATCACCGACCACAACGTGCGCGAGACSCTGGGCATCTGCGACCACGCCTACATCATCAGCGACGGCCACGTGCTGGCCCAGGGCACGCCCTCCGAGATCGTGAACAACGCCGATGTGCGACGCGTGTACCTCGGTGAACACTTCAAGATGTAGGATGACACTCCCCCTGTTGTCGCTCACTTCGTGTAGCTCCCTCCCCCCCGAGGGGGCGGCGCCTGCGGCCTGGCAAAGCCAGTTCCGCGGCCCCTGCTCGCACTTTTTCTGCGCTTCGATCAAAGCTCCTTGACATGAAGCAGGGCCTCTCGCTCCGCGTCTCGCAGCACCTTGCGCTGACGCCCCAGCTGCAGCAGTCGATACGGCTGCTGCAGCTGTCGACGCTCGAGCTGAGCCAGGAAGTCGAGCAGATGCTCGACGAAAACCCGTTTCTCGAGGTGGCGGAAGAGACCGCGGTGCGCGAGGAGTTCGGCCTGGAGCACCTCAACACGCCGGTCAGCCAGGACAGCCGCGAGTTTGAATCCGCGGCGGAGTCGCCGAGCGGCGGCACTGAGGACGCTGGCATTTCAGCCGCAGGCGAAGCCGAAGTCAGCGCCGAACCCAAGCTCGAGGAAAGCTGGGAAGGCGACGGCACGGTGGAGACCACGCCCGACGACAGCGAATGGGGCAGTGATGCGCCGGCCCGCAAGAACAACAATGACGAGGGCGACACCGAGGCCTCCGACCTGACGGGCGCCCACGAGTCGCTGCAAGACCATTTGCACCGCCAGTCGCTGGGCCTGCGCCTGTCCGAGGAAGACCGCGCGGCCCTGCATTTCCTGATCGAGTCGCTCAACGACGACGGCTACCTCGAAGACAGCCTGGCCTCGCTCGCGGCGGGCCTGGCCGGGGACGACCTGGAACAGGCTGAGGACCTCGAGCAGCGTTTTGCCATGGCGCTCAAGCTGCTGCACCACATGGAGCCGGCCGGCGTGGGCGCGCGCAACCTGGCCGAATGCCTGGGCCTGCAGCTGCTGGACTGCAAAGACTGCGAAGAGACCCGCGCCGCCATCGCCATGTGCAAGCAACCCATGGAACTGCTGGCCAAGCGCGACCTGAAGCGCCTGTCGCACCTGTGCGGATTCACCGAAGCCGCCGTCCGGGGTGCGATTGCCGTGATAGGCCGGCTCGACCCCAAACCCGGCCGCCGCTTCGTGAACGTGGAGCGCAACCTGATCGTGCCCGACGTCATCGTCGTGAAGTCGGGCCGGGGGTTCAAGGTCTCGCTCAACGGCGACGTAATGCCGCGCCTGCGCGTGCACGACATCTACGCCAACGCCCTCAAGCAGCACAAGGGCCAGGGCGGCCAGGCGCTGCAGCAGCGTCTGCAGGAGGCGCGCTGGTTCATCAAGAACATCCAGCAGCGGTTTGACACCATCCTGCGCGTGAGCASSGCCATCGTCGAGCGGCAGAAAAACTTCTTCACGCACGGCGAACTCGCCATGCGCCCGCTGGTGCTGCGCGAGATCGCCGACGAACTGGGCCTGCATGAGTCTACGATTTCGCGCGTGACCACCGCCAAGTACATGGGCACGCCCTTCGGCACTTTTGAGCTCAAATACTTCTTCGGCTCCGCGCTGGGCACCGAAACCGGCGGCAACGCTTCCAGCACCGCCGTGCGCGCGCTGATCAAGCAGTTCGTCTCCTCCGAGAGCCTGAAAAAGCCGCTCAGCGACAACCAGATTTCCGAAATGCTCAAGGAGCAGGGCATCGAATGCGCGCGCCGCACCGTGGCCAAGTACCGAGAGGCTTTGCGCATCGCGCCGGCTAATTTACGCAAATCACTGTAAATCCGATTCTCGGGCGCATGGCGGCGTTGCGCGGTGCTCGGAATCCTCATGCACCCAAGTGCATTCCGGTTCCTGCGCTCCGTGCGCCTTGCCCTGCATCCCGATAATCGAATTTCCAGCAGCCCTTTTGAAGAGTCCGACATGAACCAGCTCCAATTGTTTTTACCGTGCGCCGCCGGCGTCGAGGCCTTGCTGGCCACCGAGGTGCAGCGCGTCACCGGCATCCAGGGCAAGGCCTGGCGCGCCGGCGTGCAGTTGCAGGCTTCCTGGCGCGACGCGCTGCAGCTCAACCTGCACAGCCGCCTGGCCCAGCGCGTGCTGATCGAGTTGCAGCACAACCAGTACCGCAGTGAACAAGACCTTTACAACGCCGCCGCCAACGTGGCCTGGGAAATCTGGTTCACGCCCAAGCAGACCTTCAAGGTTGAGATCACCGCCCAGCACAGCCCGCTGCAGAGCCTGAACTTCGCGGCGCTGAAGATCAAGGACGCCATCGCCGACCGCTTCCGCGCCAAGTTCGACGACGTGCGGCCCAGCGTCGACACGCGCTGGCCCGACGTGCGCGTCTATGTGCACCTGACGACCGACACCGTCACGATTTACATCGACACCTCGGGCGAACCGCTCTTCAAACGCGGCTGGCGCGAAGACAAGGGCGATGCGCCACTGAAAGAAACCYTGGCCGCCGCSATGATCGCCGCCAGCGGCTGGGACCAGCTGTGCAAGGACGGCGTGCCGCTCTACGACCCCTGCTGCGGCTCGGGCACCATCGCCATCGAGGCGGCGCAGATCGCCTGCAACATCGCGCCCGGCATCAACCGCCGTTTCGCTTTCCAGAAATACCTGCCCTTCCAGGGCCATGTGTGGGACGGCCTGCTGGACCAGGCCGAAGCCGCCATCACCGAACCCACGGCGCCGGTGTTCGGCAGCGATGTGTCCTTCCGCATGGTCGATTTCGCCGAACGCAATGCCGAGCGCGCCGGCGTGGCCAATGCGGTGGAATTCCGCGGCGGCGACGCGCTGCAGCGCATGCCGCCTGCGCCCTCGGGCGTGATGCTGGTGAACCCGCCCTATGGCGAACGTATCGATGTAGCCGGCGTGGCCGGCATCACCGGTGTGCAGGGCCGCGACCAGCGCCGCCAGCAGAGCCGGGAAGTCCAGCACGACCACCGCAACCAGCCCATCGACGAATTCGGTCAGCCGCTAAACCAGGACGACGGCGACAGCCGCGAAGAGCCCGCCTTCGAGACTTCGCGCGACCGCTCGGCCAACCCGGGCCGCGAGCAGGCGCAGAACGCCTGGGGCGAGGAAGCGGCCGACTTCTTTCCGCAACTGGCCGCGCACTGGAAGAAAAACTACGCGGGCTGGACAGCCCACGTGCTGACGCCCGATCTCAAACTCCCGGGCAAGATGCGCCTGAAAGAATCRCGCCGYGTGCCCATGTGGAACGGCCCGATCGAATGCCGGCTGTTCCGCTTCGACATGGTGGCCGGCTCCGCGCGCGGCAAGCCCGGGGCCGCAGGCACGGCACGCGAGCCGGCGCCGTGACGGCCGGGGCGCGCCAGCCCGTCGTCCTGGACACCAACATCGTCCTCGACGTGTTTGTTTTCAACGATGCGGCGGCGCAGCCGCTCAGGCAGGCGCTGGAAGCCGGCGAACTCGACTGGCTGGCCACGCAAGCCATGCGCGATGAGCTAGAACGCGTGCTGGCCTACCCGCAGATTGCGCCGCGCCTGGCGTTTTACCAATTGGGCGTGGATGATGTGCTCGCGGCTTTTGACCGCCACGCCCGCCTGCTGGAGGTGGCCGCCAAGGCCAGCGTCACCTGCAGCGATGCCGACGACCAGAAGTTCATCGACCTGGCCGTGGCGGCCAAAGCCTTGCTGCTGAGCAAGGATCGGCACGTACTGTCCATGACCAAGCGGCTCGGCAGCCTCGGCGTCAGGGCGCAGAGCGCGATGCGGGCTTAGCGGCGGCAGGCGGCCAGGCGTATTCAGGCCGCCGCGACGGCGGCGCCTGACGCCAGGGCACCATCGGGCCCGGCCGGCGCCTGCATGGCGGCGCCATTGGCGCGAAAGCTGTGCGCGCTGGCCAGCGGCCAGTAGTAGCTGAACACGGTGTTCTGTTTTTCCAGTGAGCCCAGCAGCGCGCCGGGCTCCACCTGCATGATGAGGTTGCTGAGCAGCCGCACCTCGGTGTCGGTCAGGCGCCGCACGATGTGGTGGGCGTTGACCTCGCGCGGGTGGCACAGGCCCGCAGCCTGCACCAGCTCCTGCAGCGCGTGCAGTGTGCTGCGATGGAAATTGCGCACACGCTCGGCCTTGTCGGGCACCACCAGCGCCTGCTGGCGCACCGGGTCCTGCGTGGTCACGCCGGTCGGGCATTTGCCGGTGTGGCAGCTTTGCGCCTGGATGCAGCCCAGCGCCATCATGAAACCGCGCCCGGCGTTGCACCAGTCGGCGCCCAGCGCCATGAGCCGCACCATATCGAAGGCGCTGACCACCTTGCCGGCCGCGCCTATGGAGACGCGGCTGCGCAGGTTCACGCCGATCAGCGTGTTGTGCACCAGCAGCAGGCCCTCCTGCAGCGGCGCGCCCACGTGGTCGGTGAACTCGACGGGCGCGGCGCCGGTGCCGCCCTCGGCGCCGTCCACCACGATGAAGTCGGGCGTGATGCCGGTCTCCAGCATGGCCTTGACGATGGCGAACCATTCCCACGGGTGGCCTATGCAGAACTTGAAGCCGGTGGGCTTGCCGCCCGAGAGCTTTCGCAGCCTGGCGATGAAATGCATCATCTCGACCGGCGTGGAGAACGCGCTGTGGCTGGAGGGCGAGATGCAGTCCTTGCCTTGCGGCACGCCGCGCGCCGCCGAGATTTCAGCGGTGACTTTGGGGCCGGGCAGGATGCCGCCGTGGCCGGGCTTGGCACCCTGGCTCATCTTGAGTTCGATCAGCTTGACCTGCGGGTCGCGCGCATTGGCGGCGAAGCGCTCCTCGCTGAAGCTGCCGTCCTCGTTGCGGCAGCCGAAATAGCCCGAGCCGATTTCCCAGATCAGGTCGCCGCCGTGCAGCCGGTGGTGCTGCGAGATGGATCCCTCGCCCGTGTCATGCGCGAAGCCGCCGAGCTTGGCGCCCTTGTTGAGCGCCATGATGGCATTGGCCGAAAGCGAGCCGAAGCTCAGGGCCGAGATGTTGAAGACACTGGCATGGTAGGGCTGGGTGCAGGGCTCGACCGAAGGCGAGGGATGGTCGGGCGAGCCGCCTATCCAGACGCGGAAGTCGTGCGAGGCCAGCTTGGTCGGCGACATCGAATGGTTGACCCATTCATAGCCTTGCGCGCCCACGTCGAGCTGCGTGCCGAAGGGCCGGTTGTCGGGCTCGCCCTTGGAGCGCTGGTAGACCAGCGAACGCTGGGCACGCGAAAAAGGCGTGGCTTCGCTGTCGCTTTCGATGAAGTACTGGCGCATCTCGGGCCGGATGAACTCGAACAGGAAGCGCATGTGGCCTATGACAGGGTAGTTGCGCAGCACCGCATGCCGGGTCTGCCGCAGGTCGCGCACACCCACGCACACCAGCACCGTGCCGCCCACCAGGGATACCAGGGCCAGCTTCCCCACGCCAAAAATCATCAGGCCGAGCAGCCCCAGAAGCGCGGCAAGCCCGCACAGGACCATAAAGGTGTAACGGACCGGGAACCGGGCATCCAGACGCTGGAGGAACATGGTGGTGCTTCCGTGGGGAGAGGGGCAAAATAACCGCGATGCGGCAGATACACTTTGCATCATAAGAGCCTCGCGTGAGGCTCAGGACTGTTTTTCATGAAGCCCACCCCTAAAACCACTTCTTCCCCAGTGCCCTCGGCGGAGCCGGCTTTCCTTGAAGCCGAGGACTTTGACGAACTCGACGCCATCCTCGACGACTTGCGCACCCGCTACGACGAGACGCCGCAGTGGGAATTCTGCGAGGGCTTCATGGCCGCCGTGGTTTGCTCGCGGCGCCCCATCGCCGCCGCCGAATACCTGCCTGTGCTGCTGGCCGTGCCCGCCGAAGGCGAGGCGCCGGACCCGGAAGGCGGCTCCTTCGCGAGCGCCGAACAAGGTGGGCGCTTCCTCACGCTGTGGAACCGGCGCTGGCACGAAGTCGAAACGGCGCTCGATGCCGAAGTCGATTCGCTGGAAGACGACAACTGCTACCACCCCGAGGTGATGGACATACGCGGCGCCGTGGCTGAGATGGCGCCCGAAGAGCGCGCCGCCTTCAAGGGCGAAGACCTGCCGGCCTTTGCCCAGGTCTGGGCGCTTGGCTTTATGTTCGCGGTCGAGAGCTGGCCCGACGAATGGATGGCCCCGCGCGACAAGGACGCCGCCAAGTGGCTGGACGGCGCGCTGCAGGCCGTGGTCGCCATGACCGAGGACGACACGGCCGCGCCCGAGGTTTCACCCCTGAGCGAAGACGGCGCGCCCAGCACCAGCATTGCCCGGCTCAATGCCTTCGGCGAAGCCATCTGGGCGGTGTACGACCTGCGCGAGTTGTGGAAGACCCTGGGGCCCAAGGTGGAGACGGTGCGGGTTGAGGCCACGCCGGGGCGCAACGACCTTTGCCACTGCGGCAGCGGGAAAAAATACAAGAAGTGCCACGGCGCGGGGTGATCCCGCTGCGCTTACCGCTCCAGCGACACCAGCAGGCGCTCCATGATGGCGTGTGCATAGCGGCTGGCCACTTCCTCGACAAAACGCGGGAAGTCCACATGCGCGCTGTCGTCCGCGCGATCCGAGATGGTGCGCACTGCGGCAAAGGGCACGCCGTAGTCGTGGCAGACCTGGGCCACGGCAGCGCCTTCCATCTCGACCGCAAGCGCCTCGTGGCCGGCGCCCGTGAGCGCGGCATGCAGGCTGCGCGACTCGCCGGCGCCTGAGACAAAACGGTCGCCGCTGGCGATCAACCCCTTGTGAACGCGCGCGCCCGGAAAGGCCCCGCTTGCGCCGCCATCACCGCCGCCACCCAGCGCCGCCGAGGCCGCATTGAACAGCAGCGCCGTGAGCGCCGCGTCGCCCTCGAAGCGGCTGCGGCCGTACAGCGGCACCTCATAACGCGGAAACAGCGGCGAGGCATCGAGGTCGTGCTGCACAAAATCGCTGGCCACCACGACATCGCCGACATTCACTCCCGTACCGAGGCCGCCGGCCACGCCGGTGAACACCATGCGACGCACGCCAAAGCGTTCGATCAGCGCGGTCGCCGTGGTGGCGGCCGCCACCTTGCCGATTCTCGACAAGGCCAGCACCACGGGCCGGCCATGCAGGTCGCCGAGCCAGAAGTCGCGGCCGGCGTGCGTCACCTTGCGCGGCTGGTGCAGCAGTTCCATGAGGCCTTGCTGCTCCTGCAACAGGGCACTGAGGATGGCAATGGGGGGTGGGGGGCTTGAGGCGGTCTGGGAAATCGGCATGGCAGGATTGTGCCTACAAAGCACAGACGCAAAAAAGGGCGACTCGCGCCGCCCTTAGAAAACCTTTGCAGGCTCTAAAAACTTGTTCGCCGGCAGCTTATTTTTTGTCCCGCAGCTCGCGGCGCAGAATCTTGCCGACCGGTGTCTTGGGCAGGTCGGTGCGGAACTCCACCACCTTGGGCTGCTTGTAGCCGGTCAGGTTGGCCTTGCAGTATTCGCGCACCTGGGCTTCGGTGAGGGCCGGGTTCTTCTTGACGATCACCAGCTTCACGGCTTCGCCGGATTTTTCGTCGGCCACGCCCACGCAGGCGCATTCCATCACGCCGTCAAGCTTGGCGACCACGTCCTCGATCTCGTTCGGGTAGACATTGAAGCCGCTCACCAGGATCATGTCCTTCTTGCGGTCGACGATCCTGAAGAAGCCGTTTTCATCGAGCACGCCGATGTCGCCGGACTTGAAGTAGCCGTCGGGCGTCATGACCTTGGCGGTCTCGTCGGGGCGCTGCCAGTAGCCGGCCATGACCTGCGGGCCCTTGATGGCGATCTCGCCGGGCTGGCCTTGCGGCACTTCATTGCCATCGTCGTCGAGCAGCTTGAAGTAAGTGCCGGGAATCGGCACACCGATGGTGCCGGTGAAGGCCTTGCTGTTGGTCGGGTTGCAGCTGGCCGAGGGCGAGGTCTCGGACAGGCCGTAGCCCTCGCAGACCGGGCAGCCGGTTTTTTCAAGCCACAGCTTGGCCACCGCGCTTTGCACGGCCATGCCGCCGCCCAGCGACACCTTCAGGTGCGACCAGTCCACGGTGTTGAAGTCGGGGTGGTTGGCCAGGCCGTTGAACAGCGTGTTGACCGCCGGGAAGCTGTTGACCTTGTGCTTGGAGAGTTCCTTGAGCACGGCGGGCAGGTCGCGCGGGTTGGGAATCAGGATGTTTTTGCCGCCGGTGCGCATGCCCAGCATCATGTTCACGGTGAACGCGAAAATATGGTACAGGGGCAGCGCGCAGACGTAAGTGGGCTGCTGGCCGGCCTGCATGCTGGCCATGGCCGGGCCGTTCCAGGCCTCGGACTGCAGCACGTTGGCGATCACGTTGCGGTGCAGCAGCACCGCGCCCTTGGACACGCCGGTGGTGCCGCCGGTGTACTGCAGCACGGCCACGTCGTCGGGCTTGATGTTGGGGCGCTTGAGCGTCGCGCGCGTGCCCTGGGCCACGGCGTCGTTGAAGCGCACGGCGCCGGGCAGGTTGAAGGCCGGCACCATCTTCTTGACGTTGCGCACCACGTAGTTGACCAGCGCGCCCTTGAGCATGCCGAGCTGGTCGCCCATGGCGCACAGCACCACGTGCTTGACCGGCGTGGCGGCGATGCATTGCTCCAGCGTGTTGGCGAAGTTCTCGATGATGACGATGGCCTTGGAGCCTGAATCCTTGAGCTGGTGCTCGAGCTCGCGCGGCGTGTACAGCGGATTGACGTTGACCACCACGTAGCCGGCGCGCAGGATGGCGGCCACGGCCACCGGGTACTGCGGCACGTTGGGCATCATGATGGCGACGCGGTCGCCTTTGGCAAGGCCGAGGCTTTGCAGGTAGGCGCCGAAAGCCAGCGAGAGGCTGTCGGTCTGGGCGAAGGTGACGTCCTTGCCCATGAAGCTGTAAGCGACGCGGCTGCCGTACTTCTTGAAGCTTTCCTCCATCAAGGCCACCAGCGACGGGTACTGCGACGCGTCGATGTCGGTGGGAACGCCCGGCGGGTAAGCCTTGAGCCAAGGGCGGTCAATGGTCGCTGCATTCATGTTTGTCTTCTCCATTACGTTTTGCTTACAGCCATGGATTCTCACGGCACGCCCTCTTCGTGGCTATTGCGTTTTCCCTAGGAAAGCCGGGAAATCAGAAGGGAAGCTCCTCTAAATCAGAGGGAGCGGCGCGGGGCCGCGGGAAAACCCGTCGGCCGGCGCTTATTGCTTACTCGATGGCCTTGCCCATGTCTTCAATGACCTTTTTGGCGTCGCCGAAGACCATCATGGTTTTGTCCATGTAGAAGAGCTCGTTGTCCAGGCCCGCGTAGCCGGCCGCCATGGAGCGCTTGTTGACGATGACCGTCTTGGCCTTGTAGGCCTCCAGGATGGGCATGCCGTAGATGGCGCTGCCCTTGACGTGAGCCGCGGGGTTCACCACGTCGTTGGCGCCCAGGATGATGGCGACGTCGGCCTGGCCGAACTCGGCGTTGATGTCTTCCATTTCATACACCTGGTCGTAAGGCACTTCGGCCTCGGCCAGCAGCACGTTCATGTGGCCCGGCATGCGGCCGGCCACCGGGTGGATGGCGTACTTGACGTTGACGCCCTTCTCGATGAGCTTTTGCGCCAGCTCTTTGACCGAGTGCTGCGCGCGCGCCACCGCCAGGCCGTAGCCGGGCACGATGATCACGGTTTCGGCATTGCCCAGGATGAAGGCGGCGTCATCGGCGGAACCCGACTTGACGGGGCGCTGCTCTTTGGCGCCCGCGGCGGCCGCGCCGGGCTCACCGCCGAAGCCGCCCAGGATCACGTTGAAGAAGGAGCGGTTCATCGCCTTGCACATGATGTACGAGAGGATGGCGCCCGATGAGCCGACCAGCGAGCCGGCGATGATCAGCATGGAGTTGTTGAGCGAAAAACCGATGCCGGCCGCCGCCCAGCCCGAATAGCTGTTGAGCATGGACACCACCACCGGCATGTCGGCGCCGCCGATCGGGATGATGATCAGCACGCCCATCACGAAGCTCAGCGCCAGCATCGCGAAAAAGGCTGGCCAGCTGCCGGTGAACATGAACACCAGCCCGAGGCCTATGGTCAGCAGACCCAGGACCAGGTTCAGCTTGTGCTGGCCGGCGAACTGCACCGGCGCGCCCTGGAACAGGCGGAACTTGTAGGTGCCCGACAGTTTGCCGAAAGCGATCACCGAGCCGCTGAAGGTGATGGCGCCAATGGCCGCGCCGAGGAACAACTCGAGCCGGTTGCCGGTGGGGATGGGGTTGCCTTTGGCTGCGATGCCGAAAGCGTAGGGCTCGGCCACGGCGGCCACGGCGATAAAGACCGCGGCCAAACCGATCATGCTGTGGAAGAAGGCCACCAGCTCGGGCATCTKGGTCATTTCGACCGTCTTGGCGCGCCAGGCGCCATAGCCCCCGCCGACCACCAAGCCCAACAGAACGTAACCCATGCCCAGGGCCTTGCCGCCCGAGATTTCGACGATCAGCGCGGCCGTCGTCAGCATGGCAATGGCCATGCCGACCATGCCGAACAGATTGCCGCGTATCGAGCTGGTGGGGTGCGACAGGCCCTTGAGCGCCTGAATGAAACAAACGGAGGCTACCAGGTACAGCAGCGTGACGAGGTTCATGCTCATTTAGCGGCTCCTTCAGCGGGCGCGGCGGCCTTCTTTTCTTTCTTGCGGAACATCTCGAGCATCCGGCGCGTCACCAGGAAGCCGCCGAAGATGTTGACGGCCGCCAGCGCCACGGCCAGCACGCCCATGGTCTTGCCCAGCGGCGTTTCGGTCAGCGCGGCGGCCAGCATGGCGCCCACGATCACGATGGCCGAAATCGCGTTGGTCACCGCCATCAGCGGCGTGTGCAGGGCCGGCGTGACGGTCCACACCACGTGGTAGCCCACATAGATGGCCAGTACAAAAATAATCAGGTTGATGATGGTGGGTGACACTGCATCCATGGTCTTCTCCGTGAGAGCTGCGCCGGCCTTGGGGCCGGCCTTATTACGATGGGTCCGGGGGGCTGGTGGGTTCGAGGCGGCTATTTGCGTTTGACTTCGCCACCTTGCGTCATCAGGCAGGCGGCAACAATGTCATCTTCAAGGTCGATCTTCAGTTCACCCTCTTTGGTGATGATGAGCTTGAGGAAGTCGAGCAGGTTGCGCGCGTAAAGCGCACTGGCATCGGCCGCGACCAGCGCCGGCACATTGGTTTCACCGATCAAGGTCACGCCGTGCTTGACCACGGTCTTGCCGGCTTCGGTGAGCGGGCAGTTGCCGCCCTGGGGCGCGGCCAGGTCGACGATCACGCTGCCGGGCTTCATGGACTTGACCATGTCCTCGGTGACCAGCACCGGGGCCGCGCGGCCTGGGATCAAAGCCGTAGTGATAACGACGTCGGCCTGCGCGACGCGCTTGGCGACTTCGGCCTTTTGCCGTTCCAACCAGCTGGGCGGCATGGGCTTGGCATAACCGCCCACGCCGACGGCGGCTTCGCGCTCTTCATCGGTTTCATAGGGCACGTCGATGAACTTGCCGCCCAGCGATTCGACCTGTTCTTTCACGCTGGGGCGCACGTCGCTGGCTTCAATCACCGCACCCAGGCGCTTGGCCGTGGCGATGGCCTGCAGGCCGGCGACGCCGACACCCAGGATCACCACGCGCGCGGCCTTGACCGTGCCGGCCGCCGTCATCAGCATGGGGAAGAAGCGCTGGTAGCGGTCGGCCGCCATCATCACGGCCTTGTAGCCGGCGATGTTGGCCTGGGAAGACAGCACATCCATGCTTTGCGCGCGGCTGGTGCGCGGCGCGGCTTCGAGTGCGAAGGAGGTCAGCTTGCCCGCGGCCAGGCGCTGCAGGCCGGCGGCGTCAAAAGGATTGAGCATGCCAACCAGCACGCCGCCGGCTTTGGCCAGCCCCATTTCGCTGTCCAACGGGCAACGCACCTTGAGCACGATGTCGGCGCCGTAGGCGCCCGCCGCGTCGGTGATTTCCGCGCCGACGGCCGTGTAGGCCTCGTCGGGAACGCTGGCGGCGACGCCTGCGCCCGACTGCACCCGAACGGTATGCCCCTGGGCCTTGAGCTTTTTGGCCGTTTCGGGCGTGATGGCGACGCGTGTTTCTCCGGCCGTGATTTCGGCGGGTACCCCAATCAGCATGGGTCTCTCCTCAGTACGTTGGTATGGGCTTGGTGGACATCAGCCCGCGGGCGGGCTTGTGCGCGATCTGTCTTCTGCGGGTGTGTTTGTACCTGTCATGAAGCTTACATGAGATTTTTGCGATTTTTTGTCAGGGCAGTCTATAGTTTTTGCCTGCTCCAGCGCCGACCACAAAAATAAGCCCCATCAACCGCCATGCGGCTGACGGGGCTGTCCTGCCCGGCGGTGCGCCGTGTTATTTGGCCGTGGGCATCACGAACTCGGCGCCTTTGCCTATGCTTTCGGGCCAGCGCTGCATGATGGACTTCTGCTTGGTGTAGAAGCGCACGCCCTCTTCGCCGTAGGCGTGCATGTCGCCGAAGAGGCTCTTTTTCCAGCCGCCGAAGCCGTGCCAGGCCATGGGCACCGGGATGGGCACGTTGATGCCGACCATGCCGACCTGGATGCGCCGGCTGAATTCGCGCGCCACATGGCCGTCGCGGGTGAAGCAGCTCACGCCGTTGCCGAACTCATGGGCGTTGATGAGGTTCACCGCTTCGGCGAAGTCTTTCACGCGCACGCAGCCCAGCACCGGGCCGAAAATTTCTTCCTTGTAGATGCGCATGTCGGGCGTGACGTGGTCGAACAGCGTGCCGCCCATCCAGAAACCCTTGTCGCAGCCGGCGCCGGCCTGGGCGCCCGTGAAGCCGCGCCCGTCGACCAGCAGCTTGGCGCCCTCTTTCACGCCGGTGTCGATGTAGCCCGTGATGCGCTGGTGCGCAGCCGAGGTGACGATGGGGCCCATCTCGGCGTCGAGTTCCACGCCGTTCTTGATCACCAGGGTCCTGGCGCGCGCTTCCAGCATGGGCACCAGCTTGTCGGCGACATTGCCGACCAGCACGGCCACCGAGATCGCCATGCAGCGCTCACCGGCCGAACCGTAGCCCGCGCCWATCAGCGCGTCCACCGCCTGCTCAAGGTCGGCGTCGGGCATGACCACCATGTGGTTCTTCGCGCCGCCCAGGGCCTGCACGCGCTTGCCGTGGCGCGCGCCGGTTTCATAGATGTAGTTGGCGATCGGTGTAGAGCCGACGAAGGACACTGCCTTCACGTCGGGGTGCACCAGCAGCGCGTCGACCGCCTCCTTGTCGCCCTGCACCACATTGAAGACGCCGTCGGGCAGGCCCGCCTGCTTGAGCAGATCGGCCATGAAGAGGCTGGGGCTGGGGTCTATGGGGCTGGGCTTGAGCACAAAGCAGTTGCCGGCGGCAATTGCCACCGGGAACATCCACATCGGCACCATCACCGGGAAGTTGAAAGGCGTGATGCCGGCCACCACGCCCAGGGGCTGGCGCAGCGTCCAGTTGTCGATGCCGGTGCTGACCTGGTCGGTGAAGTCGCCCTTGAGCAGTTGCGGGATGCCGCAGGCGAATTCSACGATGTCGATRCCGCGCGAAACTTCGCCTTGCGCGTCGGTAAACACCTTGCCGTGCTCGGCGGTGATCATGTGGGCCAGCTTGTCCTTGTTCTGGTTCAGCAGCTCCAGGAACTTGAACAGCACGCGCGCGCGGCGTAGCGGCGGCGTGTCGGCCCAGGCCGGGAAGGCCGCCTGCGCGGACGCCACGGCGGCATCGACCTCGGCCGTGCTGGCCAGCGCGACGTGGCCCGACACCGCGCCGGTCGCGGGGTTGAAGACTTCCTGGCTGCGGCCCGAGGCCGGCGCGGCGACACGGCCGTCGAGGTAATGGCCTATGGTGGCCTGGGGAGCGGTGGCGGCGGGAGATAAAGACATGGGGAATCCTCTGGGAGTGGCCTGGCGGCGGGTTGCAAGCGTCGAAAAGGTCGGCTTGATGGCAGTCTAGGCTCGCAAGGCCGGATTGATAACTCCCTCATTTGTGATTACATTGTTCATATTTTTGAACAATCAGGCACCTGGGGTGCCTCATCCATGTCCTCCGACCAACTCTCCCCCCTCGTGGCCGACCTGCACCTGCTGACCGTGCTGGCCGCCACCCGCAGCTTTACCGAGACGGCGCGCCGCCTGGGCGTCTCCAAGGCCTCGGCCAGCATGCGCATCAGCGAGCTGGAGCGCGCCGCCGGCGTGACGCTGGTGCGGCGTACCACACGTTCGGTGGGCCTGACCGAGGCCGGCCAGCAGCTGGTCAACGGCATGCAGCCGGCCTTCAACCGCATCAGCGAAAGCTATTCGGCCGTGAAAGACCTGGTCGGCACACCGCGCGGGCTGATCCGCGTGACCGCGCCGGTGGCGCTGGGACGGCAGCACCTGGCGCCCTGCGTGGCGGCCTTCCTCAGGCGCTTTCCCGAGATCCACATCGAGCTCGAGCTGACCGACCGCTTCGTGAACCTGGCCAACGAGGGTTTCGACCTGGCGATACGCCACACCAATGCGCCGCCCGAAACCCACGTGGCCTGGGTGCTGTGCGAGACACGCTCCATCCTGCTGGCCAGCCCCGACTACCTGGCGCGGCGCGGCGTGCCCACGCAGCCCTCGGAACTCGCCGCGCACGACTGCCTGCTCTACCTCGGCAGCCACAACACCGCGAGCTGGACCTTTGTGCGCAGCGGAAAGCGCAAATCGCGCGAACAGGTCGGTGTCAACATCACCGGCACCCTGAAGGCCAACAACAGCGAAGTGCTGCGCGAGGCGCTGGTGGCCGGCCTGGGCATAGGCCTGCTGCCGGACTTCAGCGTGCCCGCGCCCTCCGGCCAGCCCCCATCCCTGGTTCATGTGCTTCCCGACTGGCAGGTGCAAGGCTTCTTCGGCGAGCGCATCTATGCCTTGCGGCCCTGGTCGGCCCAAGTGCCCAAGGCCGTGCAGTATTTTGTCGAGCATCTGCGCGAGAGTTTTGCCCGCGGGTTCGGTGCAAGCACTCTTGCTCCCTCCCCCGCTGGGGGAGGGCAGGGGTAGGGGCCGACGGCCTCAAAACACCGTCGGCGCAACTTCAAACGCCGGCGGCCCCCATCCCAACCTTCCCCCAGTAGGGGAAGGAGCAAAAAAATACCCACAGAAACTGTCACCCGCGCCACGGATAATCACGGCCATGAACAATCGATGGAAGCCCAGCGTCACGGTCGCTGCGGTCATAGAAAAAATAATCGACGGCGTCCCCAAATTCCTGCTGGTGGAAGAGGAAACCCGGGACGGCCTCAAGCTCAACAACCCCGCCGGCCACCTGGACCCGGGCGAAAGCCCGGTGCAGGGCTGCGCCCGCGAGACGCTGGAAGAGACCGCCTTCCATTTCAAGCCCACCGCCATCGTCGGCGTCTACCTGTCGCGCTTCGAGCGGGCCGTGCCCGGGCAGGACGAACCGCTGGACATCACCTACCTGCGCTTCGCGTTCTGCGGCGAACTCGGCGAGCACGTGCCCGGCCAGGCGCTGGACGAAGGCATTGTGCGCACCGTCTGGCTGACGGCCGACGAGATCCGGGCCAGCGTCCCCATGCACCGCAGCCCCTTGCTGCTGACCTGCATGGAAGACTACCTGGCCGGCAAACGCTACCCGCTGGGCCTGGTCACCACGGATCCCAGCGTGCATGTTCCGCTGAGCCAGGGCAGTCCTCAGTAAAGAATCCGCTGCGCCACGGGCGGCGGCGTCCATTGGTACAGCCAGGTTTCAGTCAATGACTGGCCGTCGACCTGCAAATGCATGCGCAGGTTGATGGGTGCGGTGCTGTCGCCATCGGGGCGCAGGTCGAACATGGCGCGCCAGCCCTTGATGGCGTCCAGCGGCCGGGCCGACGTCAATTCAATCGTGCCGCGCGAGGCGGTAATCACGGCTTTGACCTGGGCCTTGGCGCTCAGTAACCCAAAGTCGCCGCCCGCAAAATCGACGGCAAAACGCCATGCATAGGCCGTGCGCTTTTGCCCGACCACGCCGCCCAGGCCGGTGCGCGTGGCCACACAGCGCGCCAGCGGCCCTTGCGCGGCAGGCGGCTGGCCACCCCAGTGCAACCGGTAGGAAAACAGCAACTCCTGCCCTGCCTGCGGCTTGTCGCTGGGGTTCCAGAAGGCCACGATGTTGTCAAAGGTTTCGTCCACGGTCGGGATTTCCACCAGCTGTACCGAGCCCGCGCCCCAGCCCGTTTTGGGCTCGACCCACAGGCTCGGGCGTTTGTCATAGAACACGCCGTCGTCCTGGTAATGGTCGAAGTTGCGGTCGCGCTGCATCAGGCCAAAACCGCGCGGGTTGTCGTCCTGGAAGGCGTTGAATTGCAGTTGCGCCGGGTTGGTCAATGGGCGCCACAGCCATTCGCCCGAGCCGCTGTGCATGGCCAGGCCGTCGGTGTCGTGGATTTCGCCGCGCCAGTCCCAGCCCATGCGCCTGTCGTTTTCGCCGGTCTGGAACATGCTGGTGCACGGCGCGATGCCCAGGCGGGCTATGGTTTTACGCGGGTACAGCGCCACGTCCAGGTCCATGACCTGCGTGTCGCCCGGCGTGATCACAAAGCGGTAGGCGCCGCTGACACTCGGCGAGTCCAGCAGGGCGTAGACGGTCAATGAAGCGGCTTTCGGGTCCGGCTTTTCGAGCCAGTAGCCGATGAAGTCCGGAAACTCTTCCGGGAAAGTTTGCGCCGTGTCGATGGCCAGGCCCCGCGCCGACTGGCCGTACTGCCATTCGCCGCCCACCGCGCGAAAGTAGCTTGCGCCGAGGAAGGCCGCCACGTCACGCACCGGGTCGGTGTGGAAATTCAGCCGGAAGCCGGCAAACCCGAGATCGGCGGGCAGCTTGTCGCCCCGCACGCCGCTTTTCCCGTAATCAAACATGGCCGGGTCATAGGCCAGTTCCTGTGCCTGGCCGTTGCTCACTTCATGCATGCGCACCGGTGCCTTGAAGAACAGGCCGAGGTGGAAAAACTTGGCCACGAAGCGCAGCTTGTCATCGCCCCACAAGGCATGGTCGTCCCGAAAGCGGATGGCCTGGTGCTGGTCCCAATTCAAGTCCGAAATACCGGCCGGCAAGGCCGTCGATCGGGGCTGGAAGGGTTTGGCCGACAAGTCGCGCGCCTGGCCCTTGAGCACCGCGTAGTCGAAGGCTTGGGCTTTGCCCACGGGCTTGAGGCCCGCGGCTTGGGCCAGTGACGAAAGCCATGGCAGCCCGGTGGCCATGCCGGCAGCCGTGACGGCCTGCCCGGTGCGGGAAAGAAATTGACGTCGTTGCAAAGTGGCAGCTCCTGCAAGAAAGGGCATTCCATTGTGCTGGAAACGTCTGCGAAGATGCGGTGCAGCCATCGACAATAGTCCGAACGGCTCAGCAAACCCAGCGGCTTGCCCGTGGCGAGCACCGTCTCCGGCGGCAGTGGCCGGCCACCCCAGCGAGCGAAAGCGCCCGGGCGCGCCATCATCCCCGCAAACCCCCGGTGTTTGGGGCTGCGGGGATAATTGCCCCATGGGTCAAAAAGGCAAGTCCGCGCAGCGGATCGTCGTGGGTTTGAGCGGAGGCGTGGACTCCGCGGTGACGGCGCACCTGCTCAAACAGCAGGGCCACGAGGTCATCGGCATCTTCATGAAGAACTGGGAAGATGACGACGACAGCGAATACTGCTCGTCCAACATTGATTTTGTCGACGCCGCCGCCGTGGCCGACGTGATCGGCATCGAGATCGAGCATGTCAATTTCGCGGCCGACTACAAGGACCGCGTGTTCGCCGAATTCCTGCGCGAATACCAGGCCGGCCGCACGCCCAATCCCGACATCCTGTGCAACGCCGAGATCAAGTTCAAGGCCTTCCTGGACCATGCCATGCGCCTGGGCGCCGAAAAAATCGCCACCGGGCACTATGCGCGCGTGCGCCGCAACGAAGCCACCGGCCTGCATGAACTGCTCAAGGGCCTGGACCCGGCCAAGGACCAGAGTTATTTCCTGCACCGGCTGAACCAGGCGCAGCTTTCGAAGACGCTGTTCCCGGTCGGCGAGCTGCACAAGACCGAAGTGCGCCGCATCGCCGACGAGATCGGCCTGCCGAATGCGAAGAAGAAGGACTCGACCGGCATCTGCTTCATCGGCGAGCGGCCTTTCCGCGATTTCCTGAACCGCTACATCGCCAAGGCCCCCGGCCCCATCAAAAACGACAAGGGCCGCGTGCTGGGCGAGCAAGTGGGCCTGTCCTTCTACACGCTGGGCCAGCGCCAGGGCCTGGGCATAGGCGGCGTGAAGGCCAAAGGCGCCGACTTGAAGGCCGCGCAGGCGCGCGGGCTGCGCGGCGTGGGCGAGCACGAGCCCTGGTTCGTGGCGCGCAAGGACCTTGAAACCAACACGCTGTGGGTGGTGCAAGGCCATGAGCATCCCTGGCTGCAGTCGACGGTGCTGACGGCGCAGGACTGCAGCTGGGTGGCCGGCAGCGCACCGGCGCCGGGCGCCATGGCCGCCAAGACGCGTTACCGGCAAGCCGACGCGCCTTGCGAACTTCGCCAGTCCTCCATAGCCGGCTGTGAGTTGGCGTTTAGCGATGCGCAATGGGCGGTGACGCCGGGGCAGTCGGCCGTGCTCTACCAGGGCGAGGTCTGCCTGGGCGGCGGCGTGATCACCGCCAGCAATGTGCAGAACCAGCCCGCGGTGTCACCTCACACCGGCGCGGCGCGTCACAGCGCCGTTTCGAGGTAGGTGTAGATGTAGTTGGAGCCGCCGTTGACGTTGCCCAGCAGGCGCGACGAGCCAAAAATCCCCGAGCGGTGCGAAACGCCGAAACCGATGTAGGTTTCCTTGAGCGGCCGGTAGCCGATCAGGTCGCCCAGGCTCACGTCGAGGGTCGGGTCCAGGAAGTTGAGCATGCGGGATGCCGGCTTGCCGTTGGCCGCCAGGCTGGAGGACTCGATGTAAGGGGCGCGCTGCGCCATCGACACCCCCACGCCCAGGCCCAGCCGGGTCTTCACGCGGTCGCTCCAGGGGAAGCCTGAATACACGGCTTTCATGAACAGGTCGAGCTGCAGTCCGTTGGGCTGCAGGCCGCGGTCGTTGTGGTGGGTCAGGCCCACATAGCCGATGAAGTCCAGCGGCCAGCCGTTCACGTTGTTGATGAAAGGCTTGCCGATCTGCACGCCGCTGATGCTGGTCGGGTTGGTCTTGGCCGTCGACAGGCACTGCGCCGTGATGATCTTGGCCAGGTGGCAACCGTCCTCGGTGGACTTGCCGTACAGCACCTTGAAGTAAGTGGGCGAGCCGTCCTCGGCCCACTCGCGCTTGTGGCCGCCGAAGTCGTAGGCCGCGCCCACATAGACCGCGGGCAGCACGCTTTTTTGCACGATGGGGCTGTCCTTGACCTTGTTTCCCAGAAACGTCGCCGATACGCCGGCCAGCAGGCGCCAGCGTTCCGTGACGTCATAAGAGCCGTAAAGGCCCAGCGAAGTCTGCACGCCCGCGCCGGGCTCATAGGCGGGACGGCCCGCTGTAGCCTCGCTGGTCCGCACGCCGTAGTAATAGTTGTTGAGCTTGGCGTCGCGAAACGCCACCGTCAGGCTGGGGCGCAGCATCCAGGGGCCGGAGCGCCAGTCGTAGGTGTAGCCGAGGCGGAACTCATTGCCCTTGTAGGTGTTGCCGATGTCGTGCACCAGCTCGGCCTGCAGCGTGCCCCAGGGCTGGCGCCAACGGTAGGCCAGGCCGAGGTCGATGGCGGAGTCACGCGCCGACATGCCGGCCAGGCTGGCCGGCAGGCGCTCGGTGGGAAAGCCCTCCAGGCGCTGCTCCACAAAAAGGTCCAGCCGCCGCTCGCTGCCGTTGAGCAGCTTCACGCCGCCCCGGTTGGCATGCAGGAACAGTCGCTCGCCCTCGTAAAGGTAAAGCGGCAGCAGGTCGTAGCGGGTGCCCGCATCCTTGTAGGGGGAGCGCTCGATGCGCGTCACCAGCCCCAGCCCCGCACTGCCGGGCGTCGAGAGAATGTCGGTGAGAGGCTCGGTGTTGCCGCCGGCCAGGGCTGGCTGCAGGACGCAGAAGTTGCCCAGTACAAGGGCGGTGCCCAAAAGGAGGCTGCGCGGCGCGGAGATCAGGTTCGTCATTTTTTTTGGAAATCTGCTGTTGGGAAAGGCCGCCGCCAGGCAGGGCACTGCGGACACTCCGATGCTATCCACGAACGCCACGCCCCGGCCCACCCAACTTGTAAGCAAAAAGGCACAAATGGGCTAGGTCGGCATGCCCTCTGAACCCATTTCCTCACACGCCGGCTCACACGTACACTGCCTATCTTCGGGTCTCCTTCAACTTTTTACGGAGCCTGTTATGCCCAAATTCGTGATCGAACGTGCCATCCCCGGACTCGGCGCCCTCAAGCCCGCCGAACTGCACTCCGTCTCCCAAAAATCGTGCGGCGTGCTGCGCGAACTCGGCCCCGACGTGCAGTGGGTGAAGAGCTACCTGACGGGGGGCAAGATGTATTGCATCTACAACGCGGCCAGCGAGGAACTCGTGAGGGAGCATGCGCGCAGGGGCGGCTTTCCGGCGGACTCCGTCGCGCGGGTCACCGGCGTCATCGACCCCACCACCGCCGAAGCCTGAGGCCCGCCGGTGGACGCGCAAACCCCAAGCGTGCCGCCACCCCTGGGGCTTGCCGTCCACCTGCTGGGCCCGCCGCGCGTGGAGCGCGGCGGCCAGCCCGTGCCGGCGCCGCGCGGGCACAAGGCCTGGGGCCTGCTGGCCTACCTGGTGCGCAGCGATGCGCCGGTCAGCCGCAAACACCTGGCGGGCTTGCTGTTCGAGGACGCCGAAGACCCGCTGGCCGCCCTGCGCTGGAACCTCAGCGAGCTGCGTCGCCTGCTCGGCCATGCGGAATTGCGCGGCGAACTGATCGCCTTGCCTTTGACGCCGGCCAGTTATGTCGACCTCAGGGCCGTGCTGTCGGGAAGCTGGGCGCAAGCCCTGTGCGTGCCCGGCCTGGACCGCGAGCTGCTGGAGGGCATGAACTTTTCGGGCAGCCCGGCCTTCGAGGTCTGGCTTGCCGCGGAGCGCCGCCATCTTCAGGCCGCCGCGGAGGCCGTGCTGCGCGAGGCCGCCCTGGCCCGCATGGCCGCCGGCGCCATGGCCGAGGCCGCCGGACTGGCCGGCCGGCTGGTGCGGCACAACCCGCTCGACGAAAACTACCAGGCCCTGCTGGTGCGCAGCCTCGCGGCTTCGGGTGACGGGGTCGGCGCGGCGCGCCAGGCCGCCGCCTGCCGTGAATTGTTCCAGCGCGAACTCGGGGTGCAGCCCGGCGCCGCGCTGGATGCCGCCCTGCGCACAGCTACCGCGACGCCCACCGCGCGGCCCGCCACCGGGCGCGCCGCGGCACTCGCGCAGCTGGAAGCCGGAGAGGCGGCGATCGGCGCCC
>NZ_JBFUBU010000036.1:0-49255 GCF_056405595.1 Polaromonas sp. P1_G1 | reverse complement strand
GGCCTGCACCGCGCCTGGAAGGCCTACACCGTGCTGGTGGCCAACGTCAAGGAGGGCTACCAGGTGCTGGACATCGCCGGCGGCACCGGCGACCTGGCSCTGGCYTTYKCCMMMAAGGTGGGCARSASCGGGCRKGTGGTGCACACCGACATCAACGAGGCCATGCTGCGCGAAGGCCGCAACCGGCTGCTGGACGCCGGCGTGAACCTGCCGACGCTGGTCTGCGACGCGGAGCACCTGCCTTTCCCCGATGCGAGCTTCGACGTGGTGACCGTGGCCTTCGGCCTGCGCAACATGACGCACAAGGAAGACGCGCTGCGCGAGATGAACCGCGTGCTCAAGCCCGGCGGCAAGCTGCTGGTGCTCGAATTTTCCAAGGTGGCCAAGCCGCTGGAAAAAATTTACGACTGGTATTCCTTCAAGGTCCTGCCCCGGCTGGGCAAGCTGGTGGCCAACGACGACTCAAGCTACCAGTACCTCGCCGAGTCCATCCGCATGCATCCGGGCCAGGAAGAACTTAAAGCCCTGATGCGCAAAGGTGGTTTCGGCCATGTGGACTATCACAACATGTCGGGCGGTGTGGTGGCATTGCATGTTGGAATCAAGTGCTGAGGCATTGAACCGCTGAATTGAAATTGAAGTGTTGAGTGTGATTAAGGAGACGATATGAAAACGAAAATCTGGTCCGCGATTCTTTCCACCGTGCTGGTCACGGCCATGGCCCTGGCAGGCACGTCGGCCGAGGCCAAGCGCCTGGCCGGCGGCAAGTCGATCGGCAAACAGTCGTCCAATGTCACACAACGTGAGGCGGCGCCGGGCGGCGCCAGCTCGGCCACCAATTCCGCCGCCAAGCCGGCCACGCCCGCCGCGGCGCCCGCGCAGGCGCCTAAACGCCCCTGGGGTGCAATGCTGGGCGGCCTGGCCGCGGGCCTGGGCCTGGCCTGGCTGGCTTCGTCGCTGGGCCTGGGCGGCGCCTTCGGCCAGATCATCATGTTCGCCCTGCTGGCGCTGGTGGTCATGGTGGTGATCGGTTTTGTCATGCGCAGGCTCAAGGGTGGGGCAGCCGCGACGCCCGGTGCGGCGTCCGGCCAGGCGCCATTCGCCTTCCAGGGCGCTGGCAATGCCACCACCCCGAAGAACTACAGCCCCGAGAACGTGGGCAACGATGCCTCCGCGCGCCCCTGGGAGCGCAGCAGCATGGCTTTCGACGCCAACAAATACGACGCGGCAGCACCTGCCGCAGGCGGCTCCATGATCGGCTCGGCCCTGCTGGGTTCGCAGTCCTGGGGCGTGCCAGCCGGGTTTGACGCCGAAGGCTTCCTCAAGGCCAGCAAGGCCAACTTTGYGACCTTGCAGGATGCCTGGGACCGCTCCGACATCCAGAGCCTGCGCGCCATGATGACCGACGACATGCTCGAGCAGATCAAGACCCAGCTCGCCGACCGCGAATCGCACACCGGCGGCCAGGTCAACAAGACCGAGGTCGTGATGCTGGACGCCCAACTGCTCGGCATCGAGGAACTGAGCGACGTCTACATGGCCAGCGTGGAGTTCTCCGGCATGATCCGCGAAGACGCCTCTGCAGGCGCCAGCCCCTTCCGCGAAGTCTGGAACATGACCAAGCCACGCAGCGGCGGTAGCGGCTGGTTGGTGGCTGGGGTCCAGGCTTTGCAATAAGCCCCCACGCTTTTCACTTCGTCTTCGACTTCGTGTAATTCGCGAGGCCTTGCAGGCCGCGGCTCGCGAGACGCTTCGCCTCTGTCGCCCGTCCAAGCCTGCGCAGGCAGGCTTGGAGCCGCGGGCTCCAGCCCCTCAGGGGCGCTGCGCCTGCTGCCCGGCAAAGTCGGTTCCGCGGCCCCGACTGGCAGATAAATAGGCTACTTACCTCGTCGGGCGTTTTATCCTGCAAAATCGGGGTCGTATGAACACTACGACCCCTTTTTCATTTCTGGAATCCATTGCCACCCGCTTTCAGCCGCCCACCTGGGTGGTCGATGAAGGGCAGCAACGGCTGGTGCTCTTCCTGAACCACGTCCTGATGCAGGAAAAGCAGGCCCAGGACCGCCTGCTGCGGCAAAAAGGGCGGGTGGTGCATCTGCGCTGGGGCCTGTTTTCGATCGACCTGGTGGTCACGCCGGCGGGCTTGGTGGACCGGGYGGGACCCGGCGCCACGCCGGATCTGACGCTGGCCGTCGCCACCGAATCGCCCCTGACGGTCATGCAATCCGTGCTGGCCGGCAAGCCGCCGCCGGTCAAGATCGAAGGCGATGTGCAGCTGGCGGCCGAACTCGGCTGGCTGGCGGAAAACCTGCGCTGGGATGCCGAAGAAGACCTGTCCCGCCTGATCGGCGATGCACCCGCGCATGCGGTGGCCGACGCCGGACGCCGCTTGTTTGAAGGACTCAAGCAGTTCCTGGCCAGGACGCCTCTGTCCCCGGCTCCTGTGTCATCCGGGGTTGCCAGCCCGGCGGCCCCCGCAAGCCCCGCGGCGGCAGGCGAGGGCGCCCCTGCCGCGAAGGCTTCTGCGTGACCCGGCTTTTCCGCGGCATCTTCATCGTCTGGACCGTGCTGCGGTTCGGGCTGGACGAACTGGTGTTGTCCAGTTTCGAGCGCCCCTGGATACGTCTGCTGACGCGCATTGTTTCAGTGGGACGCAACCTGAAGGCGCCGCGCGGCGAGCGCCTGCGCGAAGCCCTCGAAAGCCTGGGGCCCATCTTCGTCAAGTTCGGCCAGGTGATGTCCACTCGCCGCGACCTGCTGCCGCCCGACATCGCCGACGAACTGGCCCGCCTGCAGGACCGGGTGCCGCCCTTCGAATCGGCCGTGGCCGTCGCCATCATCGAAAAAGCCTTCGGCCGGCCGCTGGACCGGATTTTTGCGAGTTTCGAGCAGACGCCGGTGGCCAGCGCCTCCATCGCCCAGGTGCACTTCGCCACCCTGCCGAACGGCCGCGAAGTCGCTGTCAAGGTGCTGCGGCCCAACATGCTGCCCGCCATTGAAAAAGACCTGGCGCTGATGCATATGATGGCCGGCTGGATAGAAAGCGCCTCGGCCGACGGCAAGCGCCTCAAGCCCCGCGAGGTGGTCGCCGAATTTGATAAATACCTGCACGACGAACTGGACCTGCTGCGCGAGGCGGCCAATGCGGCCCAGTTGCGTCGCAACATGCAGGACATTGACCTGGTCATGATCCCCGAGATGGTCTGGGACTTCTGCATGCCCGACGTGATGGTGATGGAGCGCATGAAAGGCGTTCCCATCAGCCAGGCCCAGCGTCTGCGCGATGCCGGTGTGGACATGAAAAAACTGGCGCGCGACGGCGTCACCATCTTTTTCACCCAGGTGTTCCGCGACGGCTTTTTCCATGCCGACATGCACCCGGGCAACATCCAGGTGAGCCTGGCGCCGGCAACCTTCGGCCGTTACATCTCGCTGGACTTCGGGATCGTGGGCACGCTGACCGAGGTCGACAAGGAATACCTGGCGCAGAACTTCAGCGCCTTTTTCCAGCGCGACTACAAACGCGTGGCCGAGCTGCACCTCGAGTCCGGCTGGGTGCCCCCCGAAACGCGGGTCGACGAGCTGGAAGCCGCCATCCGCGCCTGCTGTGAACCCTATTTCGACCGGCCCCTGCGGGAAATCTCGCTGGGACTGGTGCTGATGCGGCTGTTCCAGACCTCGCGGCGCTTTCACGTTGAAATCCAGCCCCAACTGGTGCTGCTGCAGAAAACCCTGCTCAACATCGAAGGCCTGGGGCGGGAACTGGACCCCGACCTGGACCTCTGGAGCACCGCCAAGCCGTTTCTCGAAAAATGGATGCTGGAGCAGGTGGGCCCCGAAAAACTGCTGGCGCAGCTCAAGGCCGAGGCGCCGGCCTATGCCAAGCTGCTGCCGGGCCTGCCGCGCCTGCTGTCGCAATACCTTAAATCCCCGCCCGGCCTGCATCGCCGCGAAATCGAGGAACTGCTGTACGAGCAAAAACGCACCAACAAGCTGCTGCAAAGCGTGATTTATGGCGGACTGGGCTTTGTTTTGGCGTTGGTCACCATACAAGTCGTGCAGGTGCTGCGGTTCCGCTTGTTCTGAGCTTGACGGGCCCCTCAACGGCCTATAATTGAAGGCTTTGCATCTGGGTGCCTTTTTCGGGCAATCCAGGCGAATTTCCCCGGGTATTCCTCGGAATACCCCTCTCAAAGCCTTAAGCACTATGCCAATCTACGCCTATAAATGCGAGTCCTGTGGGCATGCCAAGGACGTCCTGCAAAAAATCTCCGATGCGCCGCTCACGGTGTGTCCGCAATGCGGCGCACCCGCGTTCAAGAAGCAGGTCACGGCCGCGGGTTTCCAGCTCAAGGGCTCGGGCTGGTACGTGACGGACTTCCGCGGCGGCAACAGCACGGGCGGCGCGCCCGCGCCCAAGACCGACAGCGGCGAAACGGGCGCGGCTAAAGGCGCCGACAGCAAACCAGCCGATTCCGGCACAGCCGCGCCGGCAAGCGCCGCCGCAGCCCCTGCTTCCGCGCCGGCCGCGCCCGCCAAGGCTCCGGCCGGCGATTCTTCCTCCAAATCGTCTTCGTGATGGCTTCAATCCGCCGATGGCTTCTGGCCGGACTGCTGGTGCTGGTTCCCCTGGCGATCACGCTGTGGGTGCTCGACTGGATCGTCGGCACGCTGGACCAGACGCTGCTGATCCTGCCGGGCTCCTGGCATCCCGACAAGCTGCTGGGTTTTCACATCCCGGGTTTCGGCGTGCTGCTTACGCTGCTGATCGTGCTGCTGATGGGCGCCATTGCCAGCAACTTCTTCGGCAAAAAGCTGGTGCGCTGGGGCAATTCCTTCCTGAGCCGCATTCCCATCGTCCGCTCTATTTATTCCAGCGTGAAGCAGGTCTCCGACACGGTGTTTTCGGAGAACGGCRACGCTTTCCGCAAGGCGCTGCTGGTGCAATGGCCGCGTGAAGGCGTCTGGACCATAGGCTTTCTCACCGGCACGCCCGGCGGCGATGTCGTCAACCACCTGCAGGGCGACTACCTGAGCGTTTACGTCCCGACCACGCCCAACCCCACCGGCGGCTACTTCGTGATGCTGAAAAAAAGCGATTGCATCGAGCTCAAGATGAGCGTCGATGAAGCCCTGACCTATGTGATTTCCATGGGTGTCGTGGTGCCCGCAAAACCTGCGCCGCTGCCCGCGACCCTGCCCCTGACCCCTCCCCTTTAAACGGCGAAAACTGCCCCAAAGGCGCTGAAAGTTCGAGTATTTTTATGGCCATCGTTTCCCAAATGCGTTCCAACTATTGCGGTCTGGTGACCGAGAGCCTCATGGGCCAAACCGTGAGCCTGTGCGGCTGGGTGAACCGCCGCCGCGACCACGGCGGCGTGATCTTCATCGACCTACGCGATCGCGAAGGTTATGTGCAGGTGGTCTGCGACCCTGACCGCGCCGACATGTTCAAGACCGCCGAAGGCGTGCGCAACGAATTCTGCGTGCAGGTCAAAGGCGTGGTGCGGGCCCGTCCCGAAGGCACGACCAACGACAACCTCAAGAGCGGCAAGGTCGAGGTGCTGTGCCACGAACTGATCGTGCTGAACCCCAGCGTGACGCCGCCCTTCCAGCTTGACGACGACAACCTGTCGGAGACGACGCGCCTCACGCACCGCGTGCTGGACCTGCGCCGCCCCTACATGCAGAACAACCTGATGCTGCGCTACCGCGTGTCCATGGAAACGCGCAAGTTCCTCGACGCCAACGGTTTCATCGACATCGAGACCCCGATGCTGACCAAGAGCACGCCCGAGGGCGCACGTGATTACCTGGTGCCCAGCCGCGTCAACGAAGGCATGTTCTTCGCGCTGCCGCAAAGCCCGCAGCTGTTCAAGCAGCTGCTCATGGTGGCCGGCTTCGACCGCTACTACCAGATCACCAAGTGCTTCCGCGACGAAGACCTGCGCGCCGACCGCCAGCCCGAATTCACGCAGATCGATATCGAAACGTCCTTCATGGGCGAACAGGACATCCGCGACCTGTTCCAGGGCATGATCAGCAACATCTTCAAGACCGTGCTGGCCACAGACCTGGGCGAGTTCCCCGTCATGGCCTATGCCGACGCCATGCACCGCTTCGGCTCCGACAAGCCCGACCTGCGCGTGAACCTGGAATTCACCGAGCTGACCGACGTCATGGCCGCCGTGGACTTCAAGGTCTTCAGCGCACCGGCCACGGCCGTGGGCGGCCGCGTGGTGGCCCTGCGCGTTCCCGGCGGCTCCGAGATGAGCCGCGGCGAGATCGACGGCTACACCGAGTTCGTGAAAATCTACGGCGCCAAGGGCCTGGCCTGGATCAAGGTCAACGACGTGAGCAAGGGCCGCGAGGGCCTGCAAAGCCCCATCGTCAAGAACCTGCACGACGCGGCCATCGCCGAAATCCTCAAGCGCACCGGCGCGCAGAACAACGACATCCTGTTCTTCGGCGCCGACAAGGCCAAGATCGTCAACGACAGCATAGGCGCGCTGCGCCTGAAGGTCGGCCATAGCGACTTCGGCAAGAAGACCGGCCTTTTCACCAAGGGCTGGAAGCCGCTGTGGGTAGTGGACTTCCCGATGTTCGAATTCGACGAGGACGGCCAGCGCTGGAGCGCCGTGCACCACCCCTTCACCGCRCCCAAGGMCGGACACGAGGACTGGATGGACACCGACCCCGGCCGCTGCATCGCCAAGGCCTACGACATGGTGCTCAACGGCTGGGAGCTGGGCGGCGGTTCGGTCCGTATCCACCGCGCCGAAGTCCAGAGCAAGGTGTTCAGCGCCCTGAAGATCGGCCCTGAAGAAGCGCAAGAGAAATTCGGCTTCCTGCTGGACGCGCTGCAGTACGGCGCGCCGCCGCACGGCGGCCTGGCTTTCGGCCTGGATCGCATCGTCACCATGATGACGGGCGCCGAGTCCATTCGCGACGTGATCGCTTTCCCGAAAACCCAGCGCGCGCAGGATCTGCTCACGCATGCGCCCAGCCCGGTGGACGAAAAGCAATTGCGCGAACTGCACATCCGCTTGCGCAATCCCCAGCCGGTCTAATGTGGCCCCCACGGTCTCTCACTGCGTGTAGTTCCCTGCCCCCCGAGGGGGCCGCTGCGCCTGCGGCCCGGCAAAGCCGGTTCCGCGGCCCCTGTTGGTCTATGGCTTTACCTTTCGTTCGCCCTGTGGCTCGGCGGAAAAAGTGTGGCGTTCAGGGCTAGCTTGAAAGCCTTCAAGATCCCCGAATCGGTGCTGGTGGTCATCCACACACCGCAACGCGAGGTGCTGCTGATAGAGCGCGCCGACAACCCCGGTTTCTGGCAAAGCGTCACGGGGTCCAAAGACACGGTGGATGAGCCCTTGCTGGAAACAGCGATGCGCGAGGTACTGGAAGAGACCGGCATCACAGCCGCTGCCTCGCAGTTTCTCGACTGGGGCTTGTCCAATGTGTATGAGATCTACCCCGTCTGGCGGCACAGGTACGCAGCCGGCGTCACCCGCAACACCGAACATGTCTTCAGCCTGTGCGTACCGGATGCCTGCGAGGTGAGGCTCAATCCCGCGGAGCACACCACCTGGCGATGGCTGCCGCACCACGAGGCCGCCGACCTGTGCTTTTCACCCTCGAACGCCGAAGCGGTGCTGCTGCTGCCGACATTCATGGCGTGAGCAACGCGGCGCGGCAGGCGCAACACTTTGTGAGTTGGCGTTTCATGGGATTGGCAAACACCGGCCGCTCGGTTTAAATGGGCTGGACCTCACGCCCATCTCCACCCACTCGCAAGGACGACCGCCACCGGCCATGCTGTACCCATTTCACAAGACCGGCGAGCTGCAACTGCTGCAAGGCGGGCGGGAATATTTTCCCGCCTTGATCCGGGCACTTGACGCGGCGCAGACCTGGATACAGCTGGAAACCTATATTTTCGATTTTCACGGCGCCGGGGCCGGGGTCGCCGAGGCGCTGGTGCGCGCGGCCGGCCGCGGCGTGACGGTCCAGGTGCTGGTGGACGGCATAGGCACCAACCCCCTGCCGCCGCAGTGGCGAGAAAAATTCGCGGAGGCCAAAGTCGAGTGGTTTGTCTATTCGCCCCTGGGGACGGGCCTGCGCGGCCTGGGCCTGCTGCTTCCGGAGCGCTGGCGTAGGTTGCATCGCAAGCTCTGCGTGGTGGACCAGCACACGTTATTTTGCGGCGGCATCAATGTGCTCGACGATTTTTACGACCCCAACCATGGCGAGCTTCAGGCGCCGCGTGTCGATTTCGCCGTGTCCGCCACCGGGCCGCTGGCGCGGGAAGCCGCCGATGCCATGGCGCTGCTGTGGTGGCGCGTGCAGGCGGGTTACAGCGCGCGGCAGCGGCACATGACCGCGGCGTGGGAGACGTTCAAGGCGGCGGGCTACGGCGGACGCACCCAGGCCGAGCCCTCTGTCGCAGGCAATAGCGCCGGCGCCACCGGTCCTCGGGCGGCGCTGGTGCTGCGCGACAACCTGCGCAACCGCAGCAGCATAGAGCGCGCCTACCGCAAGGCCATCGGCAAGGCGCACCGCGAAATCATCATTGCCAACGCCTACTTCCTGCCGGGCGGCAAGCTGCGGCGCGCCCTGATCGGGGCCGCGCGGCGCGGCGTGCGCGTGACGCTGCTGCTGCAGGGACGCTACGAGTACTTCATGCAGTACCACGCGGCCCGGCCTGTCTACGGTGCCTTGCTGGAGGCCGGCGTGGAAATCCATGAATACGAGGCCGGCTTTCTGCATGCCAAGGTGGCCGTGGTGGACGGGCATTGGGCCACCGTGGGTTCGTCCAACCTCGATCCGCTGAGCCTGCTGCTGGCCCGCGAAGCCAATGTGGTGGTCGAGGACAAGGCCTTTGCCGAAGGGCTGGCGGCCATCCTGCGCGAGGCCATGCTGACCCAGGGGCGGCGCATGGAGCCGGCCGCCCACAGCCACCGCCCCCTGGGCCAGCGCCTGCGGGGCTGGGTGGCTTACGCGCTGGTGCGGCTTGCGCTGCTGGTGGCCGGCCAGCGTTATTGAGGCCTTGAGGCCGCGCTGCCTCTAACAGCTATCAAATTGATAGCTGCTTGTGCCCATGTGGAAAGGGAGAAATGCCAAAGACCCTGTCAAATTCCGGACAAGACGGCACAGGGTCAGGCTGGTAATATCTGGCATGCTTATGAAATCCGACACGCCCCCCCAGGACGCGACCGGCGAGGGTACGCCTGTCTCCGTCAAGATCCGCGAACGGCTCGCCCTGGCGCGCAAGCGCTTTCACGCCAATGACAACATCGCCCAGTTCATCCAGCCCGGAGAGCTCGAAAAACTGCTGGACGAGGTCGAGGTCAAGATGCAGGGTGTGCTCGACAGCCTGGTGATAGACACCGCCGGCGACCACAACACCAACAACACGGCGCGGCGCGTGGCCAAGATGTACCTCAACGAGGTGTTCAAGGGCCGCTATGTGCAGCCCCCCACGATCACCGAATTTCCCAATGCCGAGCACCTCAATGAGCTCATGATCGTCGGGCCCATCACGGTGCGCAGCGCCTGCWSCCACCAYTTCTGCCCGGTCATCGGCAAGATCTGGATMGGCGTSMTGCCCAATGAACACACCAATGTGATCGGCCTCTCAAAATATGCGCGCCTGGCCGAATGGGTCATGGGCCGCCCGCAAATCCAGGAAGAGGCCGTGGTGCAACTGGCCGACCTCATCATGGAAAAAACCCAGCCCGACGGCCTGGCCATCGTGATGGAGGCCAGCCATTACTGCATGGCCTGGCGCGGCGTGAAAGACATGGACAGCAAGATGATCAACTCGGTGATGCGCGGCGTGTTCTTGAAGGACTYGACCTTGCGCCGCGAATTCCTCGCACTGATTCCGCAGAAGGGCTAAAGATGTTGGTACGTTTACTTTATGCAAGCCGCGCGGTCGACACCAGCCCCGAAGCCATCGAGGGCATCCTGTCGCAGTCGCGCCAGCACAACCCGGCCACCGGCATCACCGGCATCCTTTGCTACGGCGGCGGCATCTTCCTGCAGGCCATCGAAGGCGGGCGCATGGCGGTCAGCGACCTGTTCGGCCATATCCAGCACGACGCACGCCACAAGGACGTGGTGCTGCTGCACTTCGAGGAAATCTCCGAGCGGCGTTTCGGCGGCTGGACCATGGGCCAGGTCAATCTCTCCAAGCTCAATCATTCCATCCTGCTGAAGTATTCCGAGAAAGCCGAGCTCGATCCCTATTCCGTTTCGGGCAAGGTTTCGTACGCGTTGCTCGAAGACCTGATGGCCACCGCCTCCATCTGCGGGCGCGTTTGAGCCTGGCGGCAGCGCCGGTGACAGGGCTGCTTCTGGGCTGCGATTTCTCCAGCAGCCCGAGCCGCCGCAAACCCATCGTGATGGCCACCGGCTCCGCCGCCGGCGGCCGCGTGCTGCTCGCGGGCCTGGAACGCATCGAGTCGCTGGACGGCTTCGAGCAATGGCTGCGCCGCGAACCCGCCTGGCTGGGTGCTTTTGATTTTCCCTTCGGCCTGCCGCGCGAACTGGTCGAGCAACTCGGCTGGCCCGGCCAATGGCCGGAGCTGATGCTGCACTATGCGGCCCTGAGCCGGCCCGACATCCGCACCGCCTTTGCCGCCTTTTGCGACGCGCGTCCCGCCGGGCGGAAATTTGCCCACCGCGCAGCCGACGGGCCGGCCGGTTCCAGCCCGTCGATGAAATGGGTCAACCCGCCGGTCGCCTACATGCTGCACGCCGGCGTGCCGCGGCTGCTGGCGGCCGGCGTGCACCTGCCCGGCTTGCACGAGGGTGACCTGAACCGCATCGCGCTGGAGGGCTACCCCGGCCTGCTGGCGCGCGAGGTGCTGGGCAGCCGCTCCTACAAAAGCGACGACAAGGCGAAACAGACGCCGGAACGGCTGATCGCGCGCAAAGACCTGATCACCGCGCTGGAAAACGGGCAAACCCGGCTGGGGCTGCGCCTCAAGGTCAGCCATGCCCAGCGCGATGCGCTGGCCGACGACGCCAGCGGCGACAGCCTGGACGCCGTGCTGTGCCTGATGCAGGCGGCCTGGGCCTTGCAGCAGGGCGCACCGCGCTATGGCTTGCCGCTCGAGATGGACCCGCTCGAAGGCTGGATCGTCACGGCCTGAGATCTGCGCGAAGGTGGGCGAACCGTACTGTTTGTTTGTCCAGTATATTCAAGACCCTTCCTTCCGCAGTTCACGGGCCTCTTCGGACAATGTCTTCCCTTTCACGCACCCTTGCCATGGCTGCATTGCTGGTCGCATGGCTTCTTCCGGCTCAAGCCTCTTCACCAGGCAAATCCTCGGCGCCGGCCTGGTCCGGTGTCGTCAGCTATGTGGTCGACGGCGATACCGTCAGGGTGCGGCCGCCCGGTGGCGGCAAGCCCATCAGCGTTCGCATCAACGGCATAGACGCACCGGAAATCTGCCAGGCCGGCGGCACCGCCTCCCGCGACGCGCTCATGCGCAAGCTGCTGGGCCAGCGCGTTGCGGTGCACGGCCGGCATCATGACGACTATGGCCGCCTGCTGGCGAAGATCACGCTCAAGGGCGAAGACACAGGCGGATGGATGGTGGCGCAGGGCCTGGCCTGGTCTTACCGCAGCCGCGGCAGCGCCGGCCCTTACGCCGTACAGCAGCGGCGCGCCAAGGCCGCGGGGCTGGGAATTTTTTCACCGTCGCACGCTGTGCCGCCTGTGTATCCGGCGCAGTTTCGCAAGCGGCACGGAAGCTGCCACTAGCCGCGCTCGCTGTCCTTTGTCCTACGGCTATTTCAGCCGGCGCCGATGCGCGGGAGCGAGCCCGCTGACTAGAGTGAATGTGCGCGAACGCTGCTTCGCCATCCTCCCAGCGCACCACCAGCCCAGGCCAGCGCACATTCCCAACAAGGAGCCATCATGATTCCAAGCCCTTTGAACCTTTCGCATGCGGGCTATGCCCTCCGTCCTGTAGCTGTCGTGGTTGCGCTTTCCGTGGCGATGGCCCTGTCGGCCTGCAACAAGCAGGATGACGGGAAAACCGCCGGCCAGCAACTCGATTCAGCCATTGCCAAAACCGAAGAGGCCGCCGCCAGGGCCAAGGCCAAGGCTGAAAGCGAAATGGCCAGTGCCGGCGCCGCGGTGAAGAACGCGACCCAGGGCGCCGAGGCTTCCGGCAAGGACATGGCCGCCAAGGCCGGGGAAAAAATCGATGACCTGACGATCACGACAACCGTGACCGCGGGGTTCGCGAAAGACCCCGACTTGAGCGTGCTCAAGATCAATGTGGACACCCGCAATGGAGCCGTGACCCTCAAAGGCTCCGCGCCCACGGAAACCGCCCGTGAAAAAGCCGCCACCGTGGCCAAAGAGGTCAAAGGCGTCAACTCGGTGGATAACAAACTGGTGGTGAAGGCAGCCGGCTAGTCCAGGCTTTCGGCATTATTCCGCCGGACACGAAAAAGGCAGGCCATGGGAAATCCCATGCCTGCCTTTTTCCAGCCGCCTCGCGGGCGGCCGGCCTTGCAAAACCGTTTACGGACGAACGACGATGTCGTTGCGCACGGCTTTCACGTTCTTCACGTTGCGGGCAATGTTTTCAGCCTGGGATTTTTCCGCACTGGATTTGGCAAAGCCGGACAGCTGGACCGTGCCGTTGAGCGTTTCCACCTTGATGGAGGAAGCCGCCACGGTTTTGTCCTCGACGAATTTCGCCTTCACGGAAGTCGTGATGGCGGCGTCGTCGACATAGGCGCCTGCGGACTCCTGACCACGCCCGACAGCGCAGCCGCTGCCAATGATGGTGATGCCTGCCAGAGCGGCGAATGCAATTGCGCGAGCGTATTTCATATTGTTTTCCTCTTCGGTTGATTTCAATGGTTTTGGTGCAGGGTTGAAAAAGCCTGCCGGTGGGCGGCACCACGCCCACCGGCCTGCGGTAACGGTTATTTCTCCAGCCAGTCCTTGAGTTCGTCGGCGTGCTCTTCCTCGTCGGCAAGAACGTCTTCGAGCATGCGTCGCGTCGTCGGGTCCTTGTCGCCGATCAGCGCGATCATCTGGCGGTAGGTCTCCACCGCGATGCGCTCGGCGACCAGGTTGACGCGCACCATGGTCTTCAGGTCGTTGGATTCGTCGTAGTCCGCGTGGCTGCGCTGCAGCAGCGTTCCGGGTGAGAAATCGGGTTCGCCTCCCAGCTGCACGATGCGCCTGGCGATGCGGTCCGCGTGCCCGGATTCTTCGTTGGCGTGCACCAGGAATTCGTCGGCGATGGGCGGAGACGACACGCCGCTGGCCATGAAGTAGTGGCGCTTGTAGCGCAGCACGCAGACCAGTTCCGTCGCGAGCGCGTCATTGAGCAGTTTTACGATGGCATCGCGGTGCGGCCCGTAGGCCGGCGTGATGGCGCCGTCGGCCAGGCTGTTGCGGGCCGCGTCCAGGCCGGTCTCGTCCAGCACAAGTTCGCCAGAAGCCGCTGTGGGGAGTTTGGAAATGACGGAGGAGTTCATGGGGGTGTCCTTTGAGTCTGTTCATTGCCTTGCGCGGGGCTGGACAGCATCGACAGCAAGGCGCCGGAGATCTCCGACGACTTGAGCGCGGCCAGCAGCACGCTGCCCAGCGACACCAGCCGCCAGGGCTTGAATGCCACGGCCGCCGCGCCCGCCACCGCGGCGATGCCCAGCAGCTGCAGGGGTTTTTCCCTGGCGTAATTGCCGAGCACCGGCCGCGCCAAGCTGAACGCGGCGCTCACGGGGTGGTGCTGCCACCAGGCGCCCAGCGCGTGTTTGATGAAGCCCCAGCTTCCGCCCCCGGCGTGTTCCGGATCTTCTTCACCATGCTGTCCGGATTGCTCCTGCTCATCGTGGGACAGCTTGTCGCGGCTCATGTGCCGGACGATGGCCTTGCGGCTGCTGGCCAGTCTTTCCTGCGGTGTTGGCTGGGTGAGCGATGTCATGGCGCGGTCTTCAGTACGGTGTTCACGCGGCCATGCGCAAGGCACGGGCGTCGCTGTCGATCTGCGCCTTCAGCTCGGGAAAGCGTTCCGTGGCGAAAGGCTTGCGCGCCCGCAGCATGGCAACGACAAGAATCGCCAGTGCGACGCCCGGCACCACCACCAGCGCCCAGTGGAACTGGTTGTGCAGCATTCCCAGCATCACGGCCGTGCCGGCCAGGCCCAGGAAGACAGCGGCCGCCACAACCGCCACGGCCCAGGCCACCACGCGCGCCACCACCTCCGAGCCGGCTTCGGAAGCTTCTTCCTGGAACAGCGCCGCGTAGGCCGACAAATGGTCCACGACCAGGTCGGGCCGCTGCACGATGGTGGAGAAAAGAGGGTGGAGCATGGGCGGGATGGTCTTGGTGGCGGCGATGACTCAATAACGGTCGTGGTTGCGGTGGCGTGCCGAGGAAATCAGCAGCGCGACACCGGCGCCCACCGCCGCGGCGATCAGCACGGAACGCAGCGGCTGGTCGGCGACGTAGCGCGAGGTGGCGCCTGCGGCATTGGACAGCGATCGCTGTGCGCGTTCCTTGGCTTCAGCGGCGAGGTCCAGGCTCTGGCGGGCCAGGTGCTGGGCCTTGGAGGCCAGCATGTCGACCACGGGGTCGACGCTGCCGCGCAGGTCGCGCACCTTGTTCTCGGCCTTGTCGAGGGCTTCGTTGGCGTAGCTGCGGGTGGTGCCCACGGCTTTCTCGGCGGTCTGCAGCAATTCATCGGAGGTTTGTCGTGCGGTGTTGGCGGCGGTCTGGGTGTTCATGGCAAATCCTTGGCGGGTTGAAGGGAGGAGTGAAAAGAAGAAGGGAAAACAAAAGCCGGGTCACCGGGTGACGCGGCTCATGCGGGGAAGCTCCGGTGAAAAACGCGGTGCCGTCAGTTCTTGCGCAGAAGGCTGATAACAAAACTCACCACGGCCATCACGGCGAAGATGAAGAACAGGATCTTGGCGATCTCGACGGCGCCGGCCGCGATGCCGCCGAAACCGAAGACGGCGGCGATCAGCGCGATGACGAGGAAAACGACGGAATAGTGCAGCATCTTGGGCTCCTTGGCTGTGGGTGTGCGGCCTATGCTTCGTTTGAAGCTTCGTTTGAAAAGGCCTTGAGCCAAGCTTAGTGAGCGCCCCTGCTTTGCCTCATCGGCTGCCAGCGTGTGCCTCTGTCAGTTCGAATGGCCATGCCCTGTAGGAGGGGGCCGACAGTTTGTTACGCAGCTTTTGCGCGTCGTATGCGCGTCGCCGCCGCGGCCGACCAAAGGGATCGACGCGTCTTCGGGTCAGCGATGCTCAAAGCGTCTTCGGCAGCACCGCGGAAATTTTGGTGCCTTCGCCTTCGGTGCTGGTGACCGTCAGGCGCCCGCCGGCGGCTTCCACGCGATGCCGCATGCCGGCCAGCCCATGGCTACCGGCGCTCACGCTGCCGACCTTGAAGCCCTTGCCGTTGTCCTTGACCTCGACAGTGATGTAGCTGTCGAAGTTGTGCAGGCTGATTTCGGCCTGCTTGGCTTCTGCGTATTTGCCCATGTTGGTCAGCGACTCCTGCACCAGGCGATAGACCGTCAATTGCGCGGAGCCGCCGAGTTCGACGGCTTCCAGGTCGGTGGTGATGGACAGTCCCGAGCGTTCCTCGAACTCGCGCGCCAGGATCTCCAGCGATGCCACCAGGCCCAGGTGCGACAGCGAGGACGGCCGCAGGTCTTCCACGATGCGGCGCTTGAGCGCGATGCCGCTGTTGAGCGTGTTGGTCAGGTGCGTCAGCCGTTCCGCGGCTTCCGGCAGGTTGCCCGCCAGGCGCGACTTCAAACGGGCCACGTCGAGCTTGGCCGCCGTCAGCAGCGCGCCCAATTCATCGTGCAGTTCGCGCGCGAGGTGGCCACGCTCGTCCTCGCGCACGTTCTGCAGGTGGGTGGCCAGCTCGGCCAAGTTGGCGGTGCGCTCGCGGACCTGCACCTCCAGGAAGTCGCGCTCGCGCTGCAGCGACTCCTGCTCGCGGCGGCCGGAAGCCAGCAAGGCCTTGGTCTGCAGCAGGTACATGTAGAACGCCAGCAGGCCCGCCAGCGCCATGGTGGCCACGCCGATGCGCGACAGCTGCAGCGTTCGCCTGATCTGGTCTTGCCCCTGTTCCATTTTGCTGACGCTGCCGGCGGCCAGCTTGGCGGACTGCTGGCGGATGGCCTCCATGTGCTCCTTGCCGACGTCGGTGGTCAGCACGAATTTCCAGGCGTCCTCGTTGCCCTCTTTGCGCATGCGGATGCTCAGGTCCATTTCAGCGAGCTTGCGCGAGACATGCCGCGACATCAGGCCGAATTCCGCGAGCTGCTCCCGGTACGGGGTGAACAGCTGGCGCAGCGCGTTCAGGTTGTCGTCGATATCGGCCAGGGCGGCGTTGTAAGGCTCCAGGTAGCGCGCGTCACCCGTCAGCAGGTAGCCCCGCTGGCCGGTTTCTGCGTCCAGCATATGCTGCAGAAGTTTATTGATGGCGCCGCGGGTCAGCTGGGCCTCTTCAATGCTGGCGGCCGCCTCGGTAGACTTGCGAAAACTCGCCTCATTGATGAAGATGAGGAAGGCGGCAGCCAGCACCGCCAAAGGCAGGCTGATGGCCATTCTGGGTATCGCAAATGGTTTCACGGCAAACTCCGTTTGGTACTTCGATGAAGAATTCGTCAATAATGGATGCTGAAAATTAAAGCAGGTGCCGTTCCAGGCATCTCTCTTTCACGGCACCGCCGGCTTGCGCGGGCTTTATAAGGAAGACAGCGACATGATCAAAATTGGAATTGTGGACGACCACGCCATTGTGCGTTCGGGGCTCAAGCAGTTTTTCTCGGACCAGGTTGACTTGCGCGTCGTCGGCGAGGCCGGCAGCGGCCGCGAGGCGATTGACCTGGTTCGCAATGTCGAACTCGACATCCTCGTCATGGATTTGTCCATGCCCGGGCAGAGCGGTATTGATGCGCTGGCCATGATCCGCGCGAAGGCGCCCGACGTCGGCATTCTGATCCTGAGCGGCTACCCCGAGGAGCACTATGCGGTCAATCTGATTCGCCAGGGCGCCAGCGGCTACCTCAACAAGGAGTGCGATCCCTCCGAAATCGTCGACGCCATCCGCGTGATCTCGCTGGGAAAACGCTACATCACGCCGGCGGTGGCCGAGCTGCTGGCGCAACAGCTGAACCGGCCCAACGACGTGGCCTCGCACGAGCAGCTGTCCGAGCGGGAGTTCCAGGTGTTCCTGAAACTGGCCAAGGGTGAAACGGCGGGCGACATTGCCAAGGCGCTGTCGCTGAGCGTGAAAACGGTGAGCACTTACCGCACACGCGTGATGGAAAAAATGAGCCTTTCCTCCAACAGCGACCTGACTTATTACGCCCTCAAGAACAAGTTGATCGACTGAGTTCAATCGACGGCGGCGCTCTGCTGGATGCAATAGTCCACCAGGGCGTCGATCTCGTTGGATTTGTCGAACACCGCGTCGACACCCAGCTGGGTGCAACGCTGGCGGATATCGGCTGTGGCGTAGTTGCTCAGGACCACGACCTTCTGCCGCGAAGGGCGATCCCTGCAGGCGGCCAGCACGCCCAGGCCGCTCCCCTGTTTGAGAAACAGGTCAACAATCGCCAGATCCCAGTCCCCGCTGTTTTCCGTCAGCCAGGCCTTGCCTTCGTTCTCGGTTTCTGCGGTTCCTACGGCATCAATGCGTGCCAGCTCCTCAAGCGTCCCGATCAGGTTTTCACGAATCGTGGGATTGTCTTCTACGATGTACGTTTTCAGTCTCACTGCTCAGGTCCAGGTAGGAGGCGGCGTGGCTCTCGAAGTATTACGAAAGTCCAAAGAATTCGAGAGTCTCTTGTTTCCTAATGTATCTTTTATCAGGGCCCATTCTGCCAGCGGCAAAGGCCAGCACTTGTAGGAGGGCTCCTACGCCCCCGATTTGCCCAAGCGCTAGACGCTCGTTTGCGCACTGTAGGCACYTGCCCACAGGGTGTCGTGGCGCCTGCCGACTGTTGCGTTGTGCGATTCCGATCGATAGTAAGGCACCTGGAAAAACAGAGCCCTGCGCCGTTTCCAGACGCGGACATCACACCCACAAACGCAGGGAGGCGGCGCATGTCCGGCAGTGTTTCCAACGCCTTCCCGGCCACTGCATGACAAGCCTCACGCCTTCCTTTTGATGCAGGCTTGACCCTCTATGCCATCCATGAACGACACACAGTCCCCCCCGGTCCTTTGGCGAAGATGGCTTGCCGGTATTGCCGCCGTGCTGGCCGTCCTTGTCCTGGTGCTGGTGTTTTTTCCCTGGGATGTTCTGCGCGGCCCCATCAACCGCCATGTCTCGGACCAGCTGGGCCGGCGCTTTGAAATTACGCGGCACCTGTCGGTGCATCTGGGGCGCACCGTCACGGTCAGGGCCGACGGCGTGGAGTTCGCCAACCCCGAGTGGGCCGACAAGCCTTACCTTGTCAAAGCGCAGGCGGCCGAATTCGACATCAAGCTGCTGCCGCTGTTGGTGGGCAAGGTCGTGTTGCCCCGTATTGCGCTGACCGCGCCGGAGATCGGGTTGCAGATGGAACCCGACGGACGCAGGACTTGGGCGCTGTCACGCGACACCTCCGACGAAGGCGCCACCCCGCGCATTGATGCCCTTCTGATCGACGGCGGCAGCGTCGATTACCAGGCGGCGGCGCAGGGTGCGAACATCCATGTGGATTTTTCGCTCGCGCAGGAAACCGCCGGCCAGTTGCCGCTGAGTTACAAGGCAACGGGAAAATGGCAAAACGAGCCCTTCAGCGCCAGCGGCCGCACCGGCGGTGTGCTGCAGCTGAGCAAGGACCTCGAAGCGCCTTTCCCCATCGAGGTGAGCGCGGTGGCCGGCAAGACCAGCTTGAAGGCCAAGGGGACCATCGCCAACCTCGCGGAGCTTGCGGGGGTGGATGCCAGCTTCGACCTGCAGGGCCGCAACCTGGAAGAACTCTACAAGCTGCTGGGCGTGGTGCTGCCTTCCACACCCCCTTACAAGCTGCGCGGCAAGCTTGCCAAGCACGGCAAGGTCTGGGCCGCCAGCCAGATCCAGGGCACGCTGGGCAGCTCGGACCTCAGCGGCGCGCTCAGTTTCGACCAGTCGGCTGCGGTGCCGCTGCTGACCGGCAAGGTGCAGTCAAAATTGCTGGACTTTGCCGATCTGGCGCCGGTGATCGGGCTGCCTCCGCCCGCCGGGCCTACGCCCGTGAAAGCAGCGGCGACCAAAGCCGGGGATGAACCCGTGCCGGCTAAAAGAAGCACACCCGGCGGCGCATCGCGAAAAGTCCTGCCCGTCGCGACTCTGGACGTCACCCGGCTCAAGGCCATGAATGCCGATGTGGTGTATTCCGCATCCGACATCCGGCATGTGGAGGTCCTCCCGCTCGACAAGGGCAGCGTCCACGTCAAGCTGAACGCCGGCGTGCTGCAACTGGAGCCGATCTCCCTGGGCATCGCGGGCGGCACGGTGGCCGGCAGCATACGCATCGATTCCAATGTGATGCCCGCGACCTTCGCGACGCGGCTGGACCTGCGCGCGGTGCAGCTCAACCAGCTCTTTCCCGCAGTGGAAACCAGCAAAAGCAGCCTCGGAAAAATCAGCGGCCAGTTCGACTTGAAGGGAAGGGGCAATTCGCTGGCGCAAATGCTGGGCACTTCCTCCGGCGATGTGGCCGTGCTGATGGGCAAAGGCGAGATCAGCAACATCCTGCTTGAATTCATGGGCCTGGACGGCGGCGAAATCATCAAGTTCCTGTTGCGCGGCGACCGCAATGTGCAGCTGCGCTGCGCGGCTGCCGCGTTTGAGGTCAAGCAGGGCCTGATGAGCACCAAAACCATCGTGCTGGACACCACCGACACGGTGATCAACGGGCGCGGCACCATCAGCCTGGCCGATGAAACGCTGGACCTGATCCTGGACCCGGCGCCCAAGGACCGCAGCATCCTGAGCTTCAGGTCGCCTTTGAAGATAGGCGGTACTTTCGCGGCCCCGTCGGCGGGGCCAGACAAGAGCGCGCTGGCCGGGCGGGCCGGCATCGCGCTGGCGCTGGGCGTGGTCAATCCGCTGCTGGCTTTGGCTGCGACCATCGAAACCGGGCCGGGCCAGGATGAAAATTGCGTCGCGATCCTGAAACAGGCCGCTGCCTCCAGCGCCGGCTCACGCATGCCCGTGCCAGCCGTCAAATAACGGCGGCGCTCAGCCGTGAACGCCGCCGCAAACCGCGCAAGCGGTGTTGCGTGCCAGCTTCATTTCGCTCCACTCCATGCGTTTTCCTTCCAGCATCAGCAGGCGACCGGTGAGCGCCTCACCCACGCCGCAGATCAGCTTCAAGGCCTCGGCCGCCTGCATGCTGCCGATAATGCCGACCAGCGGCGCGAACACACCCATGGTGGCGCACAGCGCCTCTTCCATCAGCTCCGATTCGGGGAACACACAGGCGTAGCACGGCGACTGCGCATCGCGCGCGTCGAAGACCGCGACCTGGCCGTCGAAGCGGATGGCYGCGCCCGAGACCAGTGGTTTGCGATGCTTCACGCAGGCGCGGTTGATCGCGTGGCGGGTGGCGAAGTTGTCGGTGCAGTCGAGCACCAGGTCGGCCTCGCCGACCAGGCGGTCGAGCAGCGCACCCTCGGCCCGCTGCGTGACCGGCGTGACCTCGACGTCGGGGTTGATGGCCGCGATGGCCTGTCGCGCGGACTCGGCCTTGAATTCGCCGACGCGGCCCAGGGTGTGGGCCACCTGCCGCTGCAGGTTGGTGGCATCGACGCGGTCATGGTCGGCGATGGTGAGGTGGCCGACACCGGCGCTGCCCAGGTAGAGCGCCACCGGCGAGCCCAGCCCGCCGGCCCCGACGATCAGCACATGCGCCTTGAGGAGCTTGTCCTGGCCTTCGATGCCGATTTCGTCGAGCAGGATGTGCCGGGAATAGCGGAGCAACTGGTCGTCGGTCATGGGAGGAAGAGGCTGCCCTGAGGGCAGGGCGGCCCGGTGGAGGAAGGAGCGAGGAGCGCGAGAAACAAAACGGGAAAGGCCGGCATCTCCGGCGCTATCCCGTCACAGCTTTAGTTCTCTTTTTTCTCGTTTTTTGGCTCAACCACGGCCGTCTTGCTGACCAGCACAGGGCGGCCCTTGAGCTGGTTGATCGCCTGGGCCAGCTGGAAGTCCTTGTCGCTGCCCAGTTCGGGCGGGCGGCGTTGTTCCGGCGTCTTCTTGGCTTCCTCTTCGAGGCGCTTCATGGCTGCTTCGCGGGCTTTTTCCCGGTTGGCATCCTTGACTTCAGCGCCCTGGCCGCTGTTGAGGTGTTTTTCCAGGTCGGCTTCGCGTGTGCGCAGGGCGGCAAACGGGCTGCCTTCGGCGGTGTCGTCCACCATCACGTCGGGCACGATGCCGCGCGCCTGGATGGATTTGCCGCTGGGGGTGTAGTAGCGCGCCGTGGTGAGTTTCAGGCCGGTGTCAGGGCCCAGCGGACGCACGGTCTRCACCGAGCCCTTGCCGAAGGTCTGGTTGCCCATGATGGTGGCGCGCTTGTAATCCTGCAGCGCGCCGGCCACGATTTCGCTGGCCGAAGCCGAGCCTTCGTTGACCAGCACCACCAGCGGCACGGTTTTGAGCGCCGCGGGCAGGCGCTTGAGCGGGTCGGAGCCGTTGCGGCGCTGGTAGAACTCGGGCGAGGCCTTGTAGGTGAACTTGCTTTCGGCCAGCTGGCCGTTGGTGGACACCACGGTGACGTTTTCGGGCAGGAAGGCGGCCGACACCGCGACGGCGGCATCCAGCAGGCCGCCCGGGTCGTTGCGCAAATCGAGCACCAGGCCCTTGAGGTTGGGTTCCTGCTTGTAGATCTGCTCGAGTTTGGTCACGAAGTCGTCGACCGTGCGCTCCTGGAACTGGCTCAGGCGTATCCAGGCGTAGCCGGGTTCCACCACCTTGCTGCGCACCGACTGGGTGCGGATTTCTTCCCGCGTGATGGTGACCGGGAAGGTGCGGTTTTCGTCCTTGCGGAAGATCGTCAGCAGCACCTTGGTTTTGGGTTCGCCGCGCATTTTCTTGACGGCTTCATTGAGCGTCAGGCCTTTGACGGCGGTGTCGTCGATGCGTGTGATCAGGTCGTTGGGCTTGAGGCCGGCGCGGTCGGCGGGCGAACCTTCGATCGGCGAGACCACCTTGACCAGGCCGTCTTCCTGGCTGATCTCGATGCCGACGCCGACAAAGCGGCCGGTCGTGCCTTCGCGGAATTCCTTGAAGGACTTCTTGTCGAAATAGACCGAATGCGGATCCAGGCTGGCGACCATGCCGGAAATCGCGTCGGTGATGAGCTTTTTCTCGTCCACCGGCTCCACGTAATCGCTCTTGACCATGCCGAAAACGGCGGCCAGCTGTTGCAGCTCCTCGAGTGGCAGCGGGGCGATGCCCGCGCGGGCCACCGCCTGCAATTGCACTGTGGTGAGGGCCCCTGCCACGGCGCCGATTGAAATCCAGCCTGCTATCTTGAGCTTCTGACCCATAAAAATACCTTCTTTAGCCTGTTGGGGAACCCTTGTTCCCCCTGTGGGAAGCAATATACACCTTGGAGAAAGGCCGGGGGCCCCAGTTCCGTCCCTGGTGCGGCGCGGTGCGAAAAAAGAGGCGAAACAGGCGGCTATTTACAGGACTTTTACAAAAACCAGGCCGGGCGAGCCCTCGGGAGGAATCAGGCCTTGCCTTGTGCGCCCACAGCCGCCGCGGCCTTGGCCGCAGCCTCGCTGTCGCCCAGGTAATAGTGGCGCAGCGGTTTGAGTGCGGCGTCCAGTTCGTAGACCAGCGGAATGCCGTTGGGGATGTTGAGCCCCACGATGTCGCTGTCGGAGATGTTGTCCAGGTATTTCACCAGCGCGCGTATGGAATTGCCGTGGGCCGCCACCACGATGCGCTTGCCGGCCTTGATGGCGGGCGCCATCGACTCATTCCAGAAAGGCAGGACTCGATCCACGGTGTCTTTCAGGCATTCGGTCAGCGGCACCTGGCCGGGCTGCAGCTTGGCGTAGCGCGGGTCGTCGCGTTCGCTGCGCGGGTCGTTGGCCTCGAGCGGCGGCGGCGGCGTGTCATAGCTGCGGCGCCAGACCAGCACCTGCTCGTCGCCGAATTTTTTCGCGGTTTCGGCCTTGTTCAGCCCCTGCAGGGCACCGTAATGCCGCTCGTTGAGGCGCCAGCTGTGCACCACGGGCAGCCAGGTGCGATCCATCTCGTCCAGCGTGTGCCAGAGCGTGCGGGTCGCGCGCTTGAGCACGCTGGTGTAAGCGAGGTCGAACTCATAACCGTCGTTTTTAAGCAGCTTGCCGGCGGTTTTGGCCTGCTCAATGCCGGTTTCGGTGAGGTCCACGTCGGTCCAGCCGGTAAAGCGGTTTTCAAGGTTCCAGGTCGATTCGCCGTGGCGTATGAGCACGAGTTTGTACATGGTGGGAGGGATGAAGAGTGAGAAAAAGGGAGAAAAGAGGGAAAAAAGGGGATAGGGAGGGTGGCCGGCGGGGCCTTTTCTCCCTCCATTCTAAAATCACGGGTTAGCCGAAAAATACACAAAGGGTATACCGTGAAATTTCTGATCGATAACTGGATGCTGATTTCGATAGCACTCGCCTCGGGCGGCATGCTGGTTTGGCCCATGATTGCCAGCGGCATGAACGCCGGCGCGCTGACCGCCAGCGGCGCGGTGCAGCTGATCAACCGCGAAAAAGCGGTGGTCGTGGACGTCAGCGAAGCCGACGAATTCGCCGCCGGCCACGTCACGGGTGCCAAAAACGTGCCTTTCAGCGAGTTGGAAGACAAATTGCCCGCCACGGTCAAGAACAAGGGCCTTCCCCTGATCCTGGTATGCGCCACCGGCGCGCGCGCCGGCCGTGCCGTCGCCGTCGCCAAAAAGCTCGGCTATGAGCAGGCCCAATCGCTGGGCGGCGGGCTCAAAGCCTGGAAAGAAGCTAACCTTCCCCTCGAAAAGGCCTGAATCAGGGTTTGGCCAGGCTAGGGCGGGCATGAAACCTGCCTTACCCGGCCGGCCCGCTTCACCCACTTTCCACCGCTGCGCTCAGGCCGGCGCGACACGGAGAAACCATGCAAACCGTCAAGATCTACACCACCGGCACCTGCCCTTACTGCATCCAGGCCAAACAGCTGCTCAAGCAGCGCGGCGTCACCGAACTCGATGAAATTCGCGTCGACATGGTGCCCGGCGAACGCCAGAAGATGATGGACATCACGGGACGGCGCACGGTGCCGCAGATCTTTATCGGCGAAACCCACGTCGGCGGCTGCGACGACTTGATGGCCCTCGACGGCCGAGGCGGCCTGATGCCGCTGCTGAATAATCCAGCCTGAATTTTTGAGGCAGGAATTGCCTGAGATAATGCGCGCTGGCCGCCGGCCTGCCGGCGCATCGATCCCCCTCCCCGCACCCGAAAGAACACCATGGCTGAAGCCAATCTTGACCCCGTATTCCAGATCCAGCGCGTTTACCTCAAGGACGTGTCGCTGGAGCAGCCCAATTCGCCCGAAATCCTGCTGAACCAGGAGCAACCCAGCGTGGACATCCAGCTGGGCGTGGGCGCCACCCCCATCGCCGAAGGCCTGTTCGAAGTCGCCGTGACGGCCACCGTGCAGACCAAGATCGCCGACAAGACCGTGTTYYTGGTGGAAGCCAAGCAGGCCGGYATYTTCGARATCCGCAACGTGCCGCCCGAGCAGCTGGGCGCCATCCTGGGCATTGCCTGCCCGCAGATCGTCTATCCCTACCTTCGCGGCAACGTGGCTGACGTGATCCAGCGCGGCGGTTTCCCGCCCGTGCACATGGCCGAAATCAACTTCCAGGCCATGTACGAGCAGCAGCAGGCCGAAGCCGCGGCCGCCGCACCGGCCGCTTCCCAGATCATCGTGTGATGGCCCGCCGGGATAAATGTCCCGGCCGCCTCATGATGTCCTCATGAAAATACTGGTCATTGGCGCGGGTGCCTGGGGCACGGCGCTGGCCGTCAGCAGCGCCTCGCGCCACCAGGTCACCCTGTGGGCGCGCGATGCGGCGCAGCTGGCAAGCCTGAAGTCCGAACGCACCAACACCCGCTACCTGCCCGGCATTGCCTTGCCTGCTGCCCTGGCGCTGCAGGGCGGCGATACGCCGCTGGCCCAGGCCCTGGCCGGGCAAGACCTCATCATCCTGGCCACGCCGGTCTCGGCGGCGCGCGGCATGCTGCAAAGCCTGCAGCATGCCAGCGCGCCCGTGGCCTGGCTCAGCAAGGGCTTTGAAGCCCCAGTGGCCGCCGCTTCCTCGCCGTTCGGGCTGATGGTTCATGAAATCCGTGCCCAGGCTGCCCCCGATTTAAGGGCCGGCGTGCTCAGCGGCCCCAGCTTTGCGCTGGAAGTCGCGCGCGGCCAGCCGACGGCGCTGGTCGCCGCCAGCGAGCATGCCGAGGTGCGCGATGCGCTGGTCGCCGCTTTCCACGGCGCCACCCTGCGCGTGTACGCCAATGACGACGTGGTTGGCGTCGAGGTGGGCGGCGCTGTCAAGAACGTGCTGGCCATCGCCACAGGCCTGTGCGACGGCCTGCAGCTGGGCCTGAATGCCCGCGCCGCGCTCATCACGCGCGGTCTGGCCGAAATGACGCGCCTGGGCGTGGCGCTGGGCGCCCGCGCCGAAACCTTCACCGGCCTGTCGGGCCTGGGTGACCTGGTGCTCACGGCCACCGGCGACCTGAGCCGCAACCGCAAAGTGGGCCTGCTGCTGGCCCAGGGCCAGACGCTGGCGCAGGCGGTTGCTTCGCTGGGCCATGTCGCCGAAGGCGTTTACTGCGCCCGCGCCGTGGTGCAGCGCGCCGCCGGCCTGGGCGTCGAAATGCCGATCGCGCAAAGCGTGGTGGCCTTGCTGGACGGCAAACTCCAGCCCGCCGAAGCGGTGGCGATGCTGATGGGCCGCGGGCCTACGGCTGAGCTGGCCTGATCCACCGGCCCATGCCGGGCCTATTTACACAAATGCAGCGTCACCAGTAGCGATGAGTCCTGCACCGCCGTCAGGCCGTGCGGCGCACCGCCTGCCAGCCAGAGCAACTGGCCGGCTTTCATGGGCTGGGTCTGGCCGTTCGCGGTGAAGGCCACCTCGCCCTCCAGGCACTGCACGGTGATTTCGCCTTTGACCTGGTGCGAAGGCACGGTCTTGCCGGCCGGCACGATGAGGCGCATGACTTCCAGTTCATCGCTTTTGAACAGCGCGACGGTCCTGGCTTCCGAGAGTTTTCCCGCCAGCGGCTGGACGTTGATCAGCTGCCCGGAGGCGGCGTGGGGAATGGCCATGGTGGAACTCCTGCAAACATGGAGACGATCCGGAACTTTATACCCCAAGGCCGGTGTCGCCCGTCCGCGCGTTTGACCTGATCAGGTCGGCACCACCGCCCCGGGAATCGACTTGTTGTAATACAGGAAAACCTCGTCGCGCACCCAGTCCAGTGATTCATACAAGGCCTGCGCGCTGTGGTTGGTTTTGGCGGTGCTGAGGTCCAGCCGAGCAACGCCCTGCTGCCGGGCATGTTCGTGGGCCTCCTGCATCAGCGCGCGGCCGGCGCCGGTCTGGCGTGCTTCGGGCGCCACATAGAGGTCGTAGAGCGTCAGAATCGGCTGGGCGATCACCGAGCAGAAACTGGGGTAGAGCTGGCAGAAGCCGACGATGGATTCCGCGGCATCGGTAGCCTGGGCGACCAGGATCACCGACTCCTGCTTACGCATGCGGTCCCCGATGAATTGCAGCGCCAGTGCCGTGTCGGCGGGCTGTTCGTAGAACTGCCGGTAGGCGTCAAACAGCGCGGCCACGGCCGGCAGGTCGGGCAGGGCCGCGAGACGGATGGATACCGCGCTCACGCCTAGATTTCCAGGTTGTCGATCAGCCGCGTGCTGCCCAGCTTGGCCGCGCCCAGCACCACCAGCGGCTCGCCGGCCAACGGGCCTTGCGGCGCCAGCAGGTCGGCGCGGCGGCGCACGGTGAGGTAGTCGGGCTTCCAGCCGCGGCGCGCCAGCGCCTGCATGGCATGGGCTTCCAGCGCGGGCAGGTCGGGCGTGCCGCCTGCGCGGGCGGCCTCGCCCAGCGCGCGTATGGCCTTGGAGAGCTCCACGGCCTCGGCGCGCTCGGTGGCACTCAGGTAGCCATTGCGCGACGACAGCGCCAGGCCATCCTCGGCGCGCTGGGTCTCGCCGGCCAGGATCTCGATGGGCAGCGCGAACTGCTGCACCATGCGGCGCACCACCATGACCTGCTGATAGTCCTTCTTGCCGAAGGCTGCCACGCCCGAGGGCATGCCGGCGAACACGCAGCTGAACAGCTTGAGCACCACGGTGCTCACGCCGATAAAAAAGCCGGGGCGGAAGTGGCCTTCCAGGATGTCGCTCAAGTCCGTGGCCGGATGCACCTTGTAGGTCTGTGGCTCGGGGTACAGGTGTTTTTCGAGCGGCGCGAACAGCACGTTGCAGCCGGCGGCCTTGAGGCGCTCGGCGTCGGCGTCCARGGTGCGYGGGTAGSTGTCRAAGTCYTCGTGCGGSGCRAACTGCARGCGGTTCACRAAGATGSTGGASACGSTCACGTCGCCCAGCGGCTTGGCCTGSCKSACSAGCGCSAWGTGGCCSKCRTGCAGGTTGCCCATGGTGGGCACAAAGGCCGGGCGCTTGTAGGGGCTGAGGGCCTCGCGCAGTTCGGGAATGGTATGGACGATCTGCATCATGTCTCCAGAAAAGGCGTGCGCAAGAGGGCGGGGCTCACCACGCGTGGGTGGCGTTCACCGGAAAGCTGCCGTCCTTGACGGCGCGCACATAGGCTTCCATGGCGCCGCGCACGCTGGCGCTTTTGTTGTCCGGGCCTTCCATGAAGTTGCGCACGAACTTCGGCATCTTGCCCAGGTTCATGCCCAGCATGTCGTGAAGCACCAGGACCTGGCCGGCCGTGCCGCTGCCCGCGCCTATGCCTATGGTGGCGCAGTGGGGGAGGGCCTTCGTCAGCTCGGCCGACAGGGCCGCGGGCACCATCTCCAGCACCATCATGGCGGCGCCGGCATCCTGCAGTTCGCGGGCCTGCTGCTTGAGCGTGGCGGCGGCTTCCTCGCCCTTGCCCTGCACGCGGTAGCCGCCCAGCGCATGCACGGTCTGCGGCGTCAGGCCCAGGTGGGCGCAGACGGGAATGCCGCGCTCGACCAGGAAGCGTACGGTTTCGGCTGTCCAGCCGCCGCCTTCCAGCTTGACCATGTGGGCGCCGGCCTGCATCAGCACCACGGCGCTGCGCAGCGCCTGCTCTTTGGACTCGTGGTAGCTGCCGAAGGGCAGGTCGCCGATCAGCCAGGCCGTGGCCTGCGAGCGGCGCAAGCCGTTGGCCACACATTCGGTGTGGTGGCGCATGGTCTCCAGCGTCACGCCGACGGTGCTGGTCAGGCCCTGGCAGACCATGCCCAGCGAATCGCCGACCAGGATGCATTCCACGCCCGCCGCATCGGCCACGGCCGCGAAGGTCGCGTCGTAGGCCGTCAGCATGGTGATTTTTTCGCCCTGCGCATGCATTTCGCGCAGGCGCGGCAGGCTAAGCGGCTTGCGCGCCGACGGCGTGGACGAGGGCGGCAGCGTGCCGTAGGGCGTGGCGGAGGTATTGGAAGCAGACGTCATGGGGCAGGTCCGGAATTTAGCGAGAGTCTAACCAGCTTCACCGTGCTTTTTAGCGCGCGGTTTAGAGAGCCCAGACAAGCTGTGCGTGTTACCGAACTTCAGGCGCCGATCGGCTCATGCCCAGGCGTTCCAGCAGCTTGACGTCGGCCTCGGTGTCGGGGTTGCCGGTGGTCAGCAGCTTGTCGCCGTAGAAGATCGAATTGGCGCCGGCCAGGAAACACAGGGCCTGCACGCCGTCGCCCATTTGCTGGCGGCCAGCCGACAGGCGCACGCGCGCGGTCGGCATGGTGATGCGGGCCACGGCAATCGTGCGCACGAACTCAAACGGGTCCAGGTCGGCCTGGTTCGCCAGCGGCGTGCCTTCGACCTTCACCAGGTTGTTGATGGGTACCGACTCGGGGTAGGGCGTGAGGTTGGCGAGCTCGGCCACCAGGCCGGCGCGCTGGCGGCGCGTTTCGCCCATGCCGACGATGCCGCCGCAGCAGACCTTGACGCCTGCGCTGCGCACGCGCGCCAGCGTGTCCAGGCGGTCCTGGTAGTCGCGCGTGGTGATGATGTCGCCGTAAAAATCAGGCGCGCTGTCGAGGTTGTGGTTGTAGTAGTCCAGGCCCGCGCTTTGCAGGGTTTGCGCATGGCCGTCTTCCAGCATGCCCAGCGTGGCGCAGGTTTCCAGGCCCAGGGCCTTCACGGTGCGCACCAGCTCGGCGACTTTTTCGATGTCGCGGTCTTTGGGCGAGCGCCAGGCCGCACCCATGCAAAAGCGCGTGGCACCGGCGGCTTGCGCGCGTTGCGCGGCGGCCAGCACTTCGGCGGGCTCCATCAGTTTGCTGGCCTCCACGCCGGTGTCGTAGCGCGCGGCCTGCGGGCAGTAGCCGCAGTCTTCGGCGCAGCCGCCGGTCTTGACCGACAGCAGGGTGGCGAACTCGACGTGCGTCGGGTCGAAATTTTCGCGGTGCACCGTCTGCGCGCGGTGCATCAGTTCAGGGAAGGGCAGGTTGAACAGCGCCTCGATGGCGTCAACGCTCCAGCGTGGGTCGCCGGCGGGGGCTGGCGCGGCTTTGGCGCGGGGGCGGTGCAGGGTGACGGTTTGTTCTGCGGCGTGGGACATGTGTTCTTCCTTCCGAAGCGTGGGTTTTGGAGTCTAGCTGATGAGATTGGGGCAATAAGGTGTAACGATCAAGCGGCCTGCCGCGCCAGCGTGCCCAGGGCGTCAACCAATTGGTCGACGTCGGCCTCGCTGTGCGCGGCCGACAGCGCGATGCGCAGCCGGGCCGTGCCCTCGGCCACGGTGGGCGGGCGTATCGCCGGCACCCAGATGCCGCGCTCGCGCAGGCCGTCCATCACGGCCAGGGCTTTGTCATTGGGGCCTATCAGCAGTGGCTGGATGGCGGTTTGCGAGGCCGACAGCTGCCAGCCGCTGCCCTCAAGGCTTGCCGTGAGGCCATCACGCAGGCGTGCGATGAGGCGCTGCAGATGCGCGCGCCGCCACTCGTCTTGCTCAATCACTTGCAGGCTGGCGCGCAGGGCGCTCGCCAGCAGCGCGGGCGCGGCGGTGGCAAATATATAGCTGCGGGTTTTTTGCAGCAGCCATTCGACCAGCGCCTCGTCGCCCGCCACAAAGGCGCCGGCGACACCGGCGGCCTTGCCCAGCGTGGCCATGTAGAGCACGCGGCGCGAGGCTTGCGCGCCATGCAGGCCGGCGGCGGCCAGGCTGCCACGGCCCTGCGGGCCCAGCACGCCGAAGCCGTGGGCGTCGTCCAGCAGCAGCAGGGCGTCGTGGCGCTCGCACAGCGCCAGCAGCGCGGGGATGTCGGCGCTGTCGCCGTCCATGCTGAACACGGCGTCGCTGATCACCAGCTTGCGCGGCGCATCGCTGCGAGAAAGTTCGTTTTCGAGCGCGCCAAGGTCGGCATGCTCGTAGCGGTGTATCTGTGCGCGCGACAGCCGCGCGCCGTCGATCAGGCAGGCGTGGTTGAGTGCGTCCGAAAAGATCGCGTCGCCGGCGCCCMCCAGCGCCSGCACGATACCGATGTTGGTCGCGTAGCCCGCGTAAAAATACAAGGCACGCGGCAGGCCCACAAAGGCCGCGAGCTCGCGCTCCAGCGCCGCGTTGGCCGCACTGTGGCCGCTGACCAGCGGCGAGGCGCCGGCCCCCACGCCATAAGCCTGCGCGCCTTCACGGGCGGCCTGCACCAGGGCCGGGTGGGTGGCCAGGCCCAGGTAGTCGTTGCTGCAAAAGGCCAGCATGCTCTGGCCGTCCACCGTCAGGCGTGCCCCGCTTTCGGGTGTGACCTCGCGGCGCCGGCGGCGCAGGTGGGCGCTGTCCAGCTCAGCCAGGCGGGCCGGAAATTCATCGAGCCAGGAAGCGGTCGTCATTGCCATGCGGGGGGAAGCTCAAAGATGACCGCGCGCGGGTCGGGCGCGGCCTGGTGGGGAATGGTGGCCAGCAACGGCGCCTGCAGTTTTTGCCGCAGGAAGGCKATGTTGTCCTCTTGCGCCAGCATGGCGGCATCGACGTGGTTGGCCACCCAGCCCGCCAGCGTGAGGCCGCGCGCGCGTATCGCGTCGGCGGTCAGCAACGCATGGTTGAGGCACCCAAGCCGTAGGCCCACCACCAGCACCACGGGCAGGCCCAGCGCCTGGGCCAGGTCGGCACCGGTCTCGCGGTCTGACAGCGGCACCTGGAAACCGCCCGCGCCTTCCACCACTACGGCGTCGGCCAACTGCGCGAGCCGGCGCTGGCAATCCACCAGCTCGGCGATGCGTATGGGGCGCCCGGCACGGCTAGCGGCGATGTGCGGTGACACCGGGTCGGGCAGCAGCACCGGGTTGTCGAGTTCGGGCGGCACACGGCAGGTCGAGGCGGCGCGCAGCGCGACCACGTCTTCATTGACGTCTTTGCCATCGATGTGCACCGTGCCCGCCGCCACGGGTTTCATGCCGACGACGCGCACGTGGTGGCGCGCCAGCGCATTCAGCAGCGCGGCGCTGGCCAGGGTCTTGCCCACGCCGGTGTCGGTGCCGGTCACGAACAGCGAGATCGGCCTGCGCGCGGCTTCAGCCATGGGCGCCTTCTTCGGCCAGCGTGGCCTCCAGCGCCGCCAGCGCGCCGCGCGCCAGGTGCTGGGCGGATTCCGCATCCATCACATAGGGCGGCATCGCGTAAATCGTCTGGCCTATGGGGCGCAGCAGCACGCCGTTGGCCATCGCATGCTGTGTGTAGCGGCGCGCGAAGTGGGGAAGGCTGTCGGGCTCCACGTCCCAGGCCCAGATCATGCCCAGCCGGCGTGCGTGCCGGACGGCCTTGTGTTGCGTCAGCGGCGCGAAGGCCGCGTCCAGCATCTGGGCCGTTTCGGCGTTGCGCGCCAGCACGTCGGTCTGCTCGAACAGCTCCAGCGTGGCAAGCGCGGCGCGGCAGGCCAGCGGGTTGCCGGTGTAGGAATGCGAATGCAGAAATCCGCGCGCCACTTCGTCGTCGTAAAAGGCCTCGTAGACCGCGTCGGTGGTCAGCACGGCCGACAGCGGCAGCGTGCCGCCGGTCAGTCCTTTTGAGAGGCAGATGAAGTCCGGCCGTATGCCGGCCTGCTGGTGCGCGAACATCGTGCCGGTGCGGCCGAAGCCGGTGGCGATTTCGTCGGCGATCAGGTGCACCTCGTAGCGGTCGCACAGCGCGCGGGCTTCGCGCAGGTAGGCCGCATCGTGCATGGCCATGCCGGCGGCGCACTGCACCAGGGGCTCGACGATAAGCGCGGCGGTCTCCGCGTGGTGCTGCTCCAGCCAGGCCTGCAGGCTGGCGGCAGCGCGGTGTGCCGTGTCTGCCGCGCTTTCGCCGGCCTGGGCGCCGCGCGCATCGGGGCTGGGCACGGTGGCGGCCAGCCGAACCAGCGGCGCATAGGCTTCACGGAAGATCGCGATGTCGGTGACCGCCAGCGCACCCACGGTTTCGCCGTGGTAGCCGCCGGCCAGGCCGATGAAGCGGCTTTTTTCGGGCCGGCCGCTGTTGCGCCAGTAGTGGGCGCTCATCTTGAGCGCGATTTCGGTGGCGCTGGCGCCGTCGCTGCCGTAAAAAGCGTGGCCCAGGCCGGTCAGTGCGCCCAGGCGCTCGGAGAGTTCCACCACCGGGGCGTGCGTGAAGCCGGCCAGCATCACGTGGTCCAGCGTGTCGAGCTGCTCGCGCAGCGCCGCCTTGATGTGCGGATGGCCGTGGCCGAACAGGTTGACCCACCAGGAGCTGACGCCGTCCAGGTAGCGCCCGCCTTCAAAGTCGTAAAGCCACAGGCCTTCGGCCCGCGCAATGGGCACAGGTGGCTGGGCTTCGTGCAGCTTCATCTGCGTGCAGGGGTGCCACACGTGGCGCAGGCTGCGCCGGATCATCGCTGCGTTGTCCATGAGTCCTTGTGTGAAGAGAAGAGGAAAAAGACCGCGGCCCCGCTCGGGGCCGAAACGGCTCAGGGCTGCTGCACCGGGATGGTGGAGCGCTCTTCCTTGATGCGGTTGTCCGGGTTCACGAACACCAGCTTGGGGCTGAAGCCCGCGACATGCTCCTCATGCACCTGCGCAAAGGCGGCGATGATGACCAGGTCGCCCACCGCGGCGCGGCGCGCGGCCGAGCCGTTGACCGAGATGATGCGGCTGCCGCGTTCGGCGCGTATCGCGTAGGTGATGAAGCGCTCGCCGTTGTTGATGTTCCAGATGTGGACCTGCTCGTTCTCGGCCAGGTTGGCGGCGTCCAGCAGGTCTTCGTCGATGGCGCAGGAGCCTTCGTAGTTGAGTTCGCAATGCGTCACCGCAGCGCGGTGGATTTTGGATTTGAGCAGGGTTCTGAACATGGTGGGCGTCGATGAAAATGGGGCAAGAGGCAAAGCGCCACTGTTGGGCGGTTGGGCGGGCGGATCGCGGTATACAGGCGTCTGGCCAGCCGCTGTAACATTTGCGACAGTTTTCGGCTCTATTTAATAGTTTAGTGCACGGTATGGCGTGCTCCCAATCTTAGATTGCTCATGAAAAAGTCATTTGATTTCACGGCCGAAGCGCTGGCCGCCCTGGCCCAGGCCGACGCGGCGCGCGCCCTCGCCGAAGACATAGGCGCGGGCGACCTGACGGCCGGCCTGATCGATGCGGCCCGCCAGGCACGCGCACAAGTGGTGGCGCGCGAAAGCGCCATTGTCTGCGGCGCCGCCTGGGTTGAGGCGACGGTGCGGCAGCTGGACCCGCAAGCCCAGCTGACCTGGCATGTAAAGGACGGCGAGCGCTGCGAAGCCGGCCAGGTGGTGTTCGAGGTGCGCGGCCAGGCCCGTGCCCTGCTGTCGGCCGAACGCACGGCGCTGAATTTTTTACAGCTCCTAAGCGCCGTTGCGAGTAAAACAGCGGTTTACGCCGACATCGTCAAAGGCACGAAGGCCGTCATTGTGGACACGCGAAAAACCTTGCCGGGCCTGCGCCTGGCGCAGAAATACGCCGTGGTGGCCGGCGGCGGCAGCAATCACCGGGTCGGTTTGTACGACGCGGTGCTGATCAAGGAAAACCACATCGCGGCGGCCGGCGGCATTGCCCAGGTGCTGGCGCGCGCGGCCGAAGTCGCTTCTCAGGCCGATTTTGTGCAGATCGAGGTCGAGAACCTCGACGAGCTGGCCCAGGCCCTGAATGCAGGTGCGCGCATGGTGCTGCTGGACAACATGAGCTTGCCCGACCTGAAAGAGTCGGTGCGCATCAACGCCGGACGCGCCGTGCTGGAGATTTCCGGCGGCGTCACGCTGGACGGCCTGCGCGTCCTGGCCGAAACCGGCGTGGACCGCATTTCCATCGGCACGCTGACCAAGGATGTCCGGGCGATCGATTTTTCCATGCGCTTTGACGCACAGGCGGCCTGAGCATGCACGCAACCCTGCCGATTCGCGTCGAGTACGAGCAGCCCGAAGCGGCCGGCGCCTGCAGCACCCACCAAGCCTGGGCCCGCGTGCCGGCCGAGCCGACGCAGGCCGAGCGTGCGGCGCTTAAAAGCCGCATCCGCGAGCTGCTCAAGGCGCGCAACGCTGTCATGGTGTCGCACTACTATGTGCACCCCGACCTGCAGGACCTGGCTGAAGAGACCGGCGGCCTGGTGTCGGACTCGCTCGAAATGGCGCGCTTTGGCCGCGACCATGCGGCGCAAACCCTGGTGGTCTCCGGCGTGCGTTTCATGGGCGAGACGGCCAAAATCCTGTCGCCCGAAAAACGCGTGCTCATGCCCGACCTCGACGCGACCTGCTCGCTGGACCTGGGCTGCCCGGTCGACGAATTCAGCGCGTTTTGCGATGCCCATCCGGACCGCACCGTGGTGGTCTACGCCAACACCAGCGCCGCCGTGAAGGCGCGCGCCGACTGGGTGGTCACTTCCAGCTGCGCGCTCGACATCGTGCGCGCGCTCAAAGCGCAAGGCCAGAAGATCCTCTGGGCGCCCGACCGGCACCTGGGCGGCTACATCCAGCGCGAGACCGGCGCGGACATGGTGTTCTGGAACGGCGCCTGCATCGTGCACGACGAGTTCAAGGCCTTCGAGCTGCAGGCCCTGAAAGCCGAACACCCCGGCGCGCGCGTGCTGGTGCACCCCGAATCGCCTGCCGACGTGGTGGCGCTGGCAGACGCCGTGGGATCCACCTCCGGCATCCTGAAAGCTGCGCGCGAGATGGATGCCAAAGAATTTATCGTSGCCACCGACAACGGCATGCTGCACAAGCTGCGCACGCTGAACCCCGGCAAGACCTTTATCGAAGCGCCCACCGCCGGCAACAGCGCCACCTGTAAAAGCTGTGCGCACTGCCCCTGGATGGCCATGAACGGCCTGGCGGGACTGGCGCAGGTGCTGGAGACCGGCACGAATGCAATCACCGTCGATGCGGCTCTGGGCCAACGCGCGCGCCTGCCGATTGACCGCATGCTGGCCTTTACCGAAGCCCTCAAGGCGGGGCGGCCGGTGGCGGGCTTGGTGCCGCATATCGGCGCCGCCTGATCTGACGTGACAGGCAGCCTCTCCGCCCTTATCGACTTCGCCGATCCCCAGCAGCCCGACGGGCCGCGCCTGCAGCAGGCCTTCGGCGCGCCGCGCGAAGTACTGGTGGCACATCGGCCCGAAGAGGTGCGCGCGGTGCTCGATGCCGCGCAGGCCGCGGCGCAGCGCGGCGCCTGGTGTGTGGGCTACCTGCGTTACGAGGCCGCCCCCGCTTTTGATGCCGCGCTGGTGGTGCACCCGGCCGAGGGGCCGCTGGCCTGGTTTGCGGTGCATGAGCAGGCGCTGCTCTGGCCGCAGCCGATACAAGAGGCCTCGCCGCAGCTGCAATGGCAAGAGGCGATCGCGCGCCCGGCCTTCGACGCCGCCCTGGCCGAACTGCAGCGCGCGATTACCGCCGGCGAGTATTACCAGGTCAACTTCACGGCGCAGATGCGGGCTGTGCTGGACGGCGGTTCGGGCAGCGCGCCGGCCTTGTTCCAGGCCCTGCAGCGCGCCCAGCCGGGCGGTTATGCGGCCTTCCTCGACACCGGCGAGGAGCAACTGCTGTCGGTCTCACCCGAGCTTTTTTTCGACTGGCGCGAGGGTATGCTGCTGGCCCGGCCCATGAAGGGCACGGCGCCGCGCGGCGCGAATCCCGAGGACGATGCCGCGCAGGCCGAGGCTCTGCGCAACTCGCCCAAGGAGCGCGCCGAAAACGTGATGATCGTCGACCTGCTGCGCAACGACCTGTCGCGTATCGCCGAACCCTTCAGCGTGCGCGTGCCGCGCCTGTTCCACACCGAGGCCCTGCCGGCGGTCTGGCAGATGACTTCGGATGTGGAGGCGCGCACGCGGCCCGGCTGCAGCCTGGCCGACGTGTTTGCCGCGCTGTTCCCCTGCGGCTCGATCACCGGCGCGCCCAAGGTGCGGGCCATGCGGGCGATTCACGCGTTGGAGGCTGCGCCGCGCGGTGCCTACTGCGGCGCTGTGGGCGTGCTGCGCCCGGGCGGCGCGGCCACCTTCAATGTGCCGATACGCACCGTGACCTTGCGAGGTAACTCGGCGCGTTGCGGCATCGGTAGCGGCATCACCTCAGGCGCCACGGCCGCCGGCGAGTGGCGCGAATGGAAACTCAAACAGGCATTCGTGCAGCGCGCCAGCGCGCCATTCGAGCTGCTGGAAACGCTGGGCCTCGCAGATGGCCAGTTGCGCGATGCGGGTGCCCACCTGCTGCGCATGTCCCAAGCTGCGCAGCACTTTGGCTACCCGTGGGATACACGGCATGTGCAGGGCGCACTGCAGTCAGTGGCCGACTCACATGCCCAGGGCGCGTGGCGTGTCCGTTTGCTGCTGGATGCACAAGGGCGTGCCCGCGCCGAAGCCTATGCGCTGCCGGCTTCACCTGCGCGCGTGCGCCTGCAACTGGCCGTACGTGCGCTCGACGAGGCGCATGGCGAATTCGTTCGCTGCAAGACCACCCGGCGCGCCCACTATGACGCCTTCACGCCCGCACAGCCGGAGGTGTTCGACACGCTGCTCTGGAACACCGACGGCGAATTCACTGAGTGCACGCGCGGCAATGTCGCCTTCCTGCTGGACGGCCGCTGGGTTACGCCGCCGCTGCGCTGCGGCTTGCTGGCCGGCGTGGGGCGTGCCCGTGCGTTGCAAGACGGCCGCATCCAGGGGGAATCCGTGGTGCGAGTGAAAGACTTGTCGCGCGTGGAGGCACTGGCCTTTGTCAACAGCCTGCGGGGTTGGATACCTGCTGATCTGGAACCGTCCGCCGGGCTGGACCTTGGGCTTGCCTAGGCAAAGCCCCCGGGGGGTCCCCAACCGCCAGGACAAGGCGACAATGTGCCAGGTTCGTGTGGATTTTGAATTGAAAGGCAAGTTGTGCTGGAAAAACTAAAAACCTGGTTTGAATCGGAAACGCCTGTAGTTGCCCGTGACGCTGCATTCAAGAGGCAAGGCGACCAACACCTGGCTCTGGGCCAGTTTGACGAGGCCGCTGCTTGTTACCGTGACGCGATCTCGATCAATCCGGACTTTGTTGATGCGCATGTGGGCCTGGGGTTCTCTTTGGTTGAACAGCGGAAATTCGGGGAAGCCATCGCGGCGCTTGAACGTGCCTTGTCGATAGATCCCGCTCTTGCGGACGTTCACTACCTGCTGGGCAAGGCGTCAAAAGCCGTTGATGACCAGGCTGGCTCCATCCGGCATTTCACAAGGGCCCTGGAACTCAAACCGGACTTCGAATTTGCTTATCGTGATCTCTTCGACCTTTTATTTCAGTCCGGCAAGACTGAAGATGCCAAGGCGCTCATCCAAAAAGCAATTCTTGCATTTCCCCGGTCGGCGGAGTTTCACTTCTTCCTGGGTAATTTGCTTTTTAATGAGGCGGACTTTTTAAGCGCCATTCTTTACCATGGCAAAGCAGTGGCGCTGGAGCCCACCGCGGCGATGTCTTACAAAATCATGGGTGATGCGCACGGCCGTCTTGAGCACCGTAAAAAAGCCATTGAATGCTATGAAAAGGCGATTTCCATAGCCCCCGCTAACGCGGATATCCATGTAGCCCTTGGCGGTGCCATGAATGCGTCGGGGAAAAGTGCAAATGCCATTGCATCCTATCGGCGCGCAATTGAGCTCAAGCCTGAGCATGTTGAAGCGCATCGCTTTCTGGGGAACATTCTCCTGGAGAGCGGGGACAAGGAAGGCGCGATTAACTGCTACCGGCGAGTCGTCGAACTGCAGCCTGACAGCCCGGTCGCCCATCTGGTGGCCGCCATGTCGGGGGAAAACTCCGACCGCGCTCCCAGCGGGTATATCGAGCAGCTGTTTGACGAGTATGCGCAAACCTTTGACTCGCATCTGGTGCAGACGCTGCGCTACGACGCGCCGAAAAAACTGATTGACCTTATATGCGAGGCGACCACCCCGGCCGCGGGGCAATGGTCCGTGCTGGACCTCGGTTGCGGAACGGGGTTGTCTGGCGCAGCGATTTCTCCCTACGCAAAAGAGTTGGTGGGCGTTGACCTCTCCGGCAAGATGCTCGCGAAGGCTCGGGCCCGGGGCATCTACTCCCGGCTCGAGCACATGGATTTACTCGCCATGATGCAAAAGGAGGCGGCCCTCAGTTATGACATGTTGATTTCCACAGATGTTTTTGTCTATATCGGAAGGCTGGATGACTTGTTCAGCGAAGCGCAAAGGCTGCTGCGCGCAGGTGGTTTGTTCGCATTTTCCGTGGAGTCCATTGACACGATTGCCGATAAAGCGCCGGACTTGCCGGACGCTCGCGACTTTCGGCTGCACGCCACGGGCCGCTACACGCATTCCCTTGACTATGTGGCCCGTACCGGTTTGCACAATGGTTTCGAGATGCTGAGCATGAAAAAAAATCAGGTCCGCATGGAGTACGGCAGGTCCGTACCGGGCTACCTGATGCTGTGGCGCCAGCGGAACGGCGGGCCGCCATTGCCGGCTTAGCCGCTTAGGCAATCAAGGGCGTCGCTGCCGATCAGAAGGACGCAAGGGCCGGTTTAAGCTGCCTGCGCCTGGGTAGCAGGCGGCACCAGTACGGTAGGCACGGCAGACGCGGCCATCCCGGGATAGTCGCGGCTGACGTGCAGACGGTCTCTTCGATCGCAAAGCGGTCGTGCGGGTCGACGCCTTGGCCGCGGTGGATGCCTGGGCCTTTGTGAACAGCCTCAGGGGCTGGATAGACGCGACCCTTGCCTGAACCCGGCTTGCCTTAAAGCTTTTCCTTGACGTAGGACGCGCGGTCCATGTCCACCATTTCCACGCTCAGTTGCACCATCAAGCCCGCGGGCCGCGGGCTCAGGCGGCGCAGCACTTCGGCGATGCGCGCGCCCAGGTCTTTCTTGGCTTCAGGTGTACGGCCTGAGAGCAGGCGCAGCTGGGCATGCACAAAGGCGCGTGAGGCCGGCGCGGCGCCGATCTCAAAATCGTCCAGCGCCACCAGGCGGGTTTTCAGGTCGGACTCGTCCTGGATTTCAGGGCTGGCGGTGAGGACCTGGTTCAGGGCCCGCAGCACTTCGGCCTTGGGGAAGCCGGCGAGGTTGCTGGAGTATTCAACGATCAGGTGAGGCATGTAAATTCCAGAGAGGGGAGTGGCAAAAAAATCGGGAATGATCAGCTTCCGGGCGGCACCAGCACGGTGGGAATGGCCTGCTCGGCGATGCCGGGATAGTCACGGCTGAAGTGCAGGCCGCGGCTTTCATGCCGGCCGTGGGCCGAGCGCACGATCAAATCGGCCACCTGCACCAGGTTGCGCAATTCCAGCAGGTCGCGCGTGACGCGGAAATTGGCGTAAAACTCCTGGATCTCGGCATCCAGCAGCGCGATGCGATGCGCCGCGCGCTCCAGCCGTTTGGTGGTGCGCACAATGCCCACGTAATTCCACATGAAGCGGCGCAGCTCGTCCCAGTTGTGTGAGATCACCACGGCCTCGTCGGCGTCGGTGACCTGGCTTTCGTCCCAGGCGGGCAGGGCGGGCGTTTCGGCGGCGGCTTCGGCTTCAATCGCGGTCGCGGCGGCGCGCGCCAGCACCACACATTCGACCAGCGAGTTGCTGGCGAGCCGGTTGGCGCCGTGCAGGCCGGTGCAGGCGGTCTCTCCGATCGCATAGAGGCCCGCCACGTCGCTGTGGCCTTGCAGGTCGGTCAGCACGCCGCCGCAGGTGTAATGCGCGGCCGGCACCACCGGAATCGGCTGGCGTGTGATGTCTATGCCGAGTTCGAGGCAGCGCTTGAGGATGTTGGGAAAGTGCTCCTGCAAAAAAGCCGGACTCTGGTGCGAGATGTCCAGGTAGACGCAGTCCAGGCCGTGCTTTTTCATTTCAAAGTCGATGGCGCGGGCCACCACGTCGCGCGGCGCGAGTTCGGCGCGTTCGTCATGCGCCGGCATGAAGCGCCCGCCGCCGGCCGAGGGCGGCAGCAGCAGCTTGCCGCCTTCGCCGCGCACGGCTTCGGTGATCAAAAATGATTTAGCCTCGGGGTGGTAGAGGCAGGTCGGGTGGAACTGGATGAACTCCATATTGCCCACGCGGCAGCCCGCGCGCCAAGCGGCGGCAATGCCGTCACCGGTGGCGGTGTCGGGGTTGGTCGAATACAGGTAAACCTTGCCCGCGCCGCCTGTCGCCAGGATGGTCTGGCCGGCACTGAAGGTCAGCACCTGGCCGCCGGCCGTGTCGAGCACATAGGCGCCGTGGCAGCGTTTGCCGGACCGCTTGAGTTGGCGGTCGGTGATCAGGTCGACCAGCATGTGGTGCTCAAACAGCGTGATTCCCGGCGTGGCGCGCACCCGCTCCATCAGCGTGCGCTGCACGGCCGCGCCGGTGGCGTCGGCCGCGTGCACGATGCGGCGCTGGCTGTGGCCGCCTTCGCGGGTCAGGTGCAGCTCGCCCGGGTGCTCGCCGTCTTCCGAAAACGCCACACCCAATTGACGCAGCCAGGCGATGGCCTCGGGCGCGCCCTGCACAACGGCCTGCGTGGCCGGCAGGTCGCACAGGCCGGCTCCGGCCACCAAGGTGTCCTCTACGTGCTGCGCCAGCGTGTCGCCTACAGCCAGCACCGCGGCCATGCCGCCCTGGGCCCAGGCGCTGGAGCCGTCGTTGAGTTCGCGTTTGGTGACCACCGCCACGCGCCGCCCCGGGGCCAGCAGCAGTGCGGCGGCCTGGCCGGCCAGGCCGCTGCCGATGATGAGGRCGTCAAAGGCGTGCTGCGGCGGGGCCGGCAAGCGTGTCATTGATGAAAAGGTTGGGGCCTAAGCAGGCGTGTACGCAAGGCGTACGTAGATGGGCGCAAAAGCCTCGGCCTGCGTGACTTCCAGCAGGCCTTCCTTGGAGAGCTCGAGCAGCGCGATAAAGGTCACGACCAGCACCGGCATGCCGCGCGCGGCGTCGAACAGTTCTTCGAACTCCAGGAACTTGCGGCCCTGCAGTTTGCGCAGCACGATGCTCATGTGCTCGCGCACCGAGAGTTCTTCGCGGCTGATCACGTGGTGCTGGATCAGGCGCGCGCGCTTGACAATGTCGCGCCAGGCTTCCTGCAGGTCGACCACGTTGACGTCGGGAAAGCGCGGCTGCAGCGACTGCTCGACATAGACCTGCGCGCGCAGGAAGTCGCGGCCGAATTGCGGCACCTCGTTGAGCTTGTGGGCTGCCAGCTTGATCTGCTCGTACTCGAGCAGGCGGCGCACCAGTTCGGCGCGCGGGTCCTCGGGCTCCTGGCCCTCGGCCACCTTCTTGGGCGGCAGCAGCATGCGCGACTTGATCTCGATCAGCATGGCCGCCATCAGCAGGTATTCGGCCGCGAGCTCGAGATTGGTGGCGCGAATCTCGTCGACGTAGGTCAGGTACTGGCGCGTGACCGCCGCCATCGGGATGTCGAGGATGTTGAAGTTCTGCTTGCGGATCAAGTAGAGCAGCAAGTCCAGCGGGCCCTCGAAGGCCTCGAGGAAAACCTGCAGCGCATCCGGCGGGATGTACAGGTCGTGCGGCATGGCAAACAGCGGCTCGCCATACAGGCGGGCCAGCGCGACCTGGTCTATCACCGCAGGCATGTCCGTGCCCGTTGCCTCAGGCTGCGCCTGGCCGGCGGGCGGCGGCAGTTCCTGGGGAGCGGGGGGGAAATGGGGCTGGGACATGAAAAAAGCAGCGGCTGCGGTCGTCGCGAAGGGCTGTGGCGCCCTTATTTGCCGTTGGGGTGGCTGCTGGTGCCGTAGACGTAGGGCTGCTGCGGCACGCGGGCCTCGCCGTATTCGGCCTGCTCGGTCCGGTCCAGGTTCTTGTCCCACAGCAGGGCGCGCCCTGCGCGCTGTTCGGCCTCCAGCGTGGGCTTTTGGGCCTTGAGCTGGTCGATGAATTGCGTCGTGTCGGAGGTGTAGTCGGAGCGGCGGAAGATGTTGAGGAGGGCCATGGGGTCTAAACTGCCTGAAACGTATAGTGGGCTGATTTTACCGGGGTCTGCCATGCCTTCCTTGTTTTCGCCCTTTTCGCCCTTGTTACCGGCCCAAAAGGGCGGTTCCTCCGCCTTTTCATCAAGAAGGGTGCTTGCCTGTATGGGTCTGCTGTCATTTGTTCTGGGCCTGGTGGGCTGCGACCCGCAGCGCATCGCCGAACTCGAGGAAGGCGTAGCCACCGAAGCCGACGTGCGCGCCCGCTTCGGCGAGCCCGAAAAAATCTGGAGCGCGGCCGACATGGCCGAGACGCCCCTGCCGGGCGCGGCCGCGGCGCCGGGCGCCCGCACCTTTGAATACAACCGTCAGCCGCAGGGCCAGGTCAATTACATGATCACCATAGGCGCTGATGGCAAGATGAGCGCGCTCAGGCAGGTGCTCACGCCGCAGAACTTCGAGAAGGTGCTGCCCGGCATGCGCATGGAGCAGGTGCGCAAGATGCTCGGCAAGCCCATGAAGGTCACGCCCTACGCGCTCAAGCAGGAAACCCATTACGACTGGCGCTACCTGAATCCGCCATCGACGGCGCGCATCTTCACGGTGGTGTTTGACGCCGACCTCAAGGTCAAGGGCACGGCGTCCACCGACGAGGAAAGCATCAGCCCTAGCGGCGGCACGCGCTAAACCGTCTCGATTTTTGCCAGGAAGCCGGATCGCTCCATCACGGCCAGCGGCTGGGCGTTGAGCCCGGCGACCACCAGCCGGCCGCCGCGCAGCACGATGGCCTTGTGCAACTGCTCGAGCACGTCCAGGCCCGAGGTGTCCAGCGACTGCAGCGATTGCACGTCCAGCCGCACGACCAGGCCCTTGGGCGCGCTTTCCACGACGTTGAGGATGGGGTCGAGCTTGGCCACCGCGCCGAAGAACAGCGAGCCATAGAGCTGGAAGCTCGCGGTGTCGGCATCGCGTGAGACCTCGACCACCTGGAACAGGCTGCTCATGCGCTTGACGAAGAGCACGCAGGCCAGGATCAGCCCGACCTGCAGGGCCACCGTGAGGTCGAACACCACGGTCAGAAAAAATGTGCCCAGCATGATGAGCCGGTAGTGGCTGCTGGCCTGGGGTAGCCGGGCGAACTCGCGCCACTCACCCATGTTCCAGGCCACATAGAGCAATATGCCCGAGAGCACGGCCAGTGGCACGTGCACGGCCAGCGGCGCGGCGGCCAGCACGATGACGACCAGTGTGAGCGCATGCACCAGGCCGGAGACCGGCGACGTGGCGCCGGAGCGCACATTGGTCACGGTGCGGGCAATCGTGCCGGTGGCCGGCATGCCGCCGAAAAAAGGCACGACGAAGTTGGCCACGCCCTGGGCCATCAACTCCTGGTTGGGGTCGTGGCGCGGCAGGCCCGAGACCTGGTCGGCCACGCGCGCGCAGAGCAGCGACTCCACCGCGCCCAGCATCGCGATGGTGATGGTGGGCGCCACCAGCAGGCGCACCGTTTCCCACGAAAAATCCGGCAGCGCGAAGGAGGGCAGGGCGCGCGGGATGCCGCCGAAGCGCGTGCCTATGGTTTCCACCGGCAGCGACAGCGCGTAGGTGAAGGCCGTTAGCGTCACCAGCGCCACGATGGGGCCAGGCATGCGCGAGGCCATGCGCGTGGCGCGCTTGAGCTGCACACCCTCGACCGCCTGCATCATGCGTATCAGTCGCATGGTGAAGCCGCCGGCGCCGCGCGCTTGCGTGTCGAACAGCCGGGGCCAGATGAACAGGCCCAGCAGGCAGATGAGGCCCAGGCCCAGCGCATAAGGGTTGAAGCTGTCCAGGTGGCCGCCGAGGACCTTGATCTGCGAGAAAAAATCGGCCGGCATCTTGGGCACGACCAGGCCCAGCAAATCCTTCACCTGCGACAGCGCGATCAGCACCGCGATGCCGTTGGTGAAACCGACGACGATGCTGACCGGCACATAACGTACCAGCGTGCCCAGCTTCAGCAGGCCCAGCAGGAACAGCAGCACGCCGGCGCAGGCGGTGGCGATCATCAGGTTGGCCAGGCCGTAGCGCTCGAGGATGCCGTAGACGATCACGATGAAGGCACCGGCCGGCCCGCCGATTTGCACCGCCGAGCCGCCCAGTGACGCGATCAGCGCGCCGGCGATGATGGCCGTCCAGATGCCGGCTTCGGGCTTGAGGCCGGACGCGATCGCAAAGGCCATGGCCAGCGGCAAGGCCACAATACCGACGGTGACGCCGGCCCCGGCGTCTTTCAGAAAACGCTCCCGCGTGTAGCCCGCCAGCGCTGAAAACAGGCGAGGGCGAAAGGGCGCGAGGTAGGCGGGCCAGTGCATGGGTCCCCGATTGTGGCGCTGCGAGTGGGTGGACGAAGCGTCCTTTGCGTGACTTTTTTCCATTGTTCGCAATGTAAAGATTCGTTACATTAAGAGTGAAAATTAGACCTAATGGATTACTTTTTTAAGGCTTTACTGACTCAAAGCTTGCCGCTTAGGTCAGGATACGCCTCGGCATGTTCGGCATGCTTTTCTCGGGGGACGTGATTGCCTGTTGTTGTTTCTTCGTTGATGTTGCCGCGCTTGCCATCCTTTGCCGCCTTCTTGGCCGCTTTGCTGCTGGCCCACGCCATGGCGCTGGCGCAGGAAGTTCCTGTTTCCCCCGCGGTAGACGCTCCCGCCGGTATCCCCGCCGCCGCGGTGACTGGCCCTTTCAAGGCCGGGCGCGGCGTCATGGGCGAGGGCCAGGTGTTGGTCGACAGCGTGGGCACCCTCAGCTTCGAGCAGGTACGCAGCAAGTTTGATGCCGGTGAGGGCAGTCCCGTCGAGTCCGGGGCCATCATGCCCACCGGGGGCGGGGCGGCACTCTGGTATCGGTTGGCCTTGCCGGCGGTCGCCGTGCCCACGCCGCTGATGCTCACAGTTCCCCATCCCAATATGGACAGCGTGGACCTGTACCGTCCCGCGGCCGGGGCATCCGGCGCCGGTGCCTGGCAACTCGAGCGTTCCGGCGACGCGGTGCCCGTCTCGGCCTGGCCGGTGCGCCATCTGACGCCGGCGTTCGAGCTCCTGCTGCAGCCCGGCGAAACCCGGCCCACCTACCTGCGCGTGGCGCACAACTATCCCATCAGCGTGCCCTGGCAACTGTCCGACCCCGACAGCTTCCACGAACAGTCCAAGGAGGCGCACCTGCTGCTCGGGGTGTACGTAGGCCTGGTGCTGCTGATCGCGCTGATGAGCGCGCTGCACGCCGTGTCCTGGCGCGACGGCATCCATCTCTTCTTCGCGGGCTATGTGCTGGTGGTGGCGGCGGGCCAGCTGGCGCTGACCGGGCTGGCGGGTGAATTCCTCTGGCCGGGCAGCGCCTGGTGGAACGACAGCGCGCCGGTCGCCATGACGCTGGCCACCGCCGCGTTGCTGCACCTCTTTTTACGGCAGATGGTGGTCGACCGCGACGCACCCTGGCTGTCGCGCGGCCTGCTGATGATGACGCTGATAGGCGCGGGCATCCTGGCGGCTTTCCTGGTGATGGGCAACAAGTCCTCCTTCAACTTGGCCACGCCCTACTACCTGGGCAGCATGGCCGTCTACCTCAGCGTGGCCGGCTGGTATGTCTGGCGCCGGCCCCTGGTCGGCATGTGGGTGCTGGCCGCCATGGTCTGCCTGACGGTGGGGTCGGTGTTTCCCATCCTGCGCACGCAGGGCCTGCTGCCGCTGGGGGTCGCCACGCAGTACGGCGCGCAGATTGGCGCGGCCTTCGAAATCCTGCTGTTGGTGGTGGCCCTGTACCTGCGCAGCCGCGAAAAGCGCGACAACCAGGCCCGCGTCGGCGCGCTCACGCGCGTGGACCCTTTGACCGGGCTGGGCAACCACCGCGTGTTGTTGCTGCGGCTGGACGCCCTGCTGGTGCGCCAGCGGCGCGACCCGGGCGCCGGCGCGGTGATGCGCGTGCGGCTGGGCAACGCCATCGACATCCGCCAGGATTACGGCATGGAAGCGGCGCAAAGCGCGGTGGTGCAGGCCGGGGCCTGCGTGGCGGGCGTGGCCAGCGATGGCGACACCGTGGCGCGGCACCGAGACGGCGATTTTCTGCTGATCCTGCAGGGCCACCTCACGCGCGACGAACTCACGCAGATGGCGCAGCGCCTGATCGCCCGCGGCCTGGCCGACAGCCCCAGCCTGCCGCCCGGCACCATGATGCAGTTCAGGATCGCCGTGGCCGAGGCGCCTTTCAACCAGCCCGACGCCGAGCAGTTGCTGCACGCCATGGGCGATGTGCTGAGGGAGCTGTCGGGCCGTTCAGGCACCGGCCTGCGCTTTATCAGCGCGGCGGCAGGCTGAGGCCGGGCGGCGCGGAAAGCGCTCGCCCTGTCCGCGGCTTAGTGGATGCGCATGCCCGGTGTCGCACCCGGCAGCGGCTCCAGCACATAAATACCCGGCTGGGTTTTTTCATCGGCATGGCTGGCGGCCAGCACCATGCCTTCGCTGATGCCGAACTTCATTTTTCGCGGCGCCAGGTTGGCGACCAGCACAGTGAGCTTGCCGACCAGGTCTTCGGGTTTGTAGGCCGAGGCGATGCCGCTGAACACATTGCGCATGCGGCCTTCGCCGGCATCCAGCGTCAGGCGCAGCAGCTTGGTTGAGCCTTCGACTGGTTCGCAGTTGACGATCTTCGCGATGCGAAGGTCGACCTTTGCGAAATCGTCAATCGTGATGGTGGGGGCTAGCGCCTCGCCGCCCGGCAGGTCCGTGGGCGCGGCCGGTGCGGGTTCGGTCTGGGCCGGCGGTTCGAACAGTGCCTCGAGCTGCTTGGGGTCGACGCGCTGCATCAGGTGCTTGTAGTCGCCGATCACATGGCCCTTGCCCAGCATGGCGCCGGCGTCGGCAAAACCCAGCGGGCCGACCTTCAGGAAGGCTTCGACCTGCGCGGCCAGCGCGGGCAGCACGGGCTTGAGGTAAATCGTGAGCAGGCGGAAGGCTTCGATGCAGACCGTGCAGACATCCTGCAGGCGCGCGTCCATGCCGTCCTGCTTGGCGAGCTCCCAGGGTTTGTTCTGGTCCACATAGGCGTTGACGCGGTCCGTCAGCAGCATGGTTTCGCGCAGGGCCTTGGCGAACTCGCGGCTTTCGTAGAGTGGCGTGATCACGTCCTTGGCCGCGCGCAGCGCGTCCAGCAGCGCGGCGCCGTCGGCCGACACCGCGCCGAGCTGTCCCGCAAAACGCTTGCTGATAAAGCCCGCCGCGCGGCTCGCGATGTTGATGTACTTGCCCACCAGGTCGCTGTTGACGCGCGCCATGAAGTCGTCGGCGTTGAAGTCGATGTCCTCGTTACGCGCATTGAGCTTGGCGGCCAGGTAGTAGCGTAGCCATTCGGGGTTCATGCCCAGGCTCAGATACTTGAGCGGGTCCAGGCCGGTGCCGCGGCTCTTGCTCATCTTCTCGCCGTTGTTCACCGTCAGGAAACCGTGCACAAACACGTTGTCTGGCGTCTTGCGGCCGCTGAAGTGCAGCATGGCCGGCCAGAACAGGGTGTGGAAAGTGACGATGTCCTTGCCGATGAAGTGGTACTGCTCCAGGCCGGGCGTGGCCATGTAGGCGTCGTAGTTCTCGCCGCGTTTTTCGAGCAGGTTTTTCAGCGAAGCCAGGTAGCCGACCGGCGCGTCCAGCCAGACGTAGAAATACTTGCCCGGCGCGTCGGGGATTTCAATGCCGAAGTAGGGTGCGTCGCGGCTGATGTCCCAGTCGCCCAGGCCTTCGCTCTTCGTGCCGTCGGCGTTCTCGCGCACCGAGAACCACTCCTTGACCTTGTTGGCCACCTCGGGCTGCAGCTTGCCGTCCTGCGTCCATTTTTCGAGGAACTCCACGCAGCGCGGGTCGGACAGAGTGAAGAAAAAATGCTCCGAGCTTTTGAGCACCGGCTTGGCGCCCGACAGGGCCGAATAAGGGTTGATCAGGTCGGTGGGYGCRTAGACSGMGCCGCASACYTCGCAGTTGTCGCCGTACTGGTCTTTGGAATGGCAGTTGGGGCATTCGCCCTTGATGAAGCGGTCGGGCAGGAACATGTTCTTCTCTGCGTCGAAGAACTGCTCTATGGTCTTGGTGGCGATCAGGCCGGCCTTTTTGAGGTCCAGGTAGATCTGCTGCGCGAGCTGGTGGTTTTCCGGGCCGTCGGTGGAGTGCCAGTTGTCGAAGCTGATGTGGAARCCRTCCAGGTAGGGCTTGCGGCCCGCGGCGATGTCGGCCACGAACTGCTGTGGCGTCTTGCCGGCTTTTTCGGCGGCGATCATGATGGGCGCGCCGTGGGCGTCGTCGGCGCCCACGAAGTTCACCGCATTACCCTGCATGCGCTGGAAACGCACCCAGATGTCGGCCTGGATGTATTCCATGATGTGGCCGATATGGAAATTGCCGTTGGCATAGGGCAGGGCGGTGGTGACGAACAGGCGGCGCTGGGACATAAGGATCTTTTTTGGCTTAATGAGGGTAGAACCTGTTCACGGTCTAAACGGGGCCGCGTTGGGGTGCAATCGGGATGAGTGGGCCGACCGGGCACGCTGCATGGGCTAATGCCCATGCAAGGGACTGGGTGGCTCAATCGCCCGATTTCACCCCAACCCGGAGGGCAAGCGCCTTCTCGGGCGGTCTGCGGCGTTGCGGCGCTAACCCATAGCTGTGCTATGGGTGTCGCAC